>DUBW01000070.1:0-8157 GCA_012960135.1 Methyloprofundus sp. | reverse complement strand
CGAAGGCATTAGCGGTCGCGTTAAGTTTTTGCCGCTTGCTTGGGCTGGGATGCCCAAAACAAGCTTTCGCAAAAATAGCAACTCCCCGTCTAGCCCTCAGCCCTATGTGTCTACATCCTGAGACACCTGCTTATGTTTATTCTTACCCTGAATAAAAAAACGTTACTTGTAGAGCGGGCTTCAGTCCGCTCTACTATAGATTCCACACATGCTGAAATGCATCCCCATAAAGACATAAAACAAACCCTATAAATCACATTTCATCATTTCTGCAATAGGACTGACTTACCATGACAGCTAAGCAAAATACAGCAGCAGAACAACAGCGCATAGATATACAAAGCAATGCCTGGCGAAAATGGGGGCCCTACCTGGGTGAACGTCAATGGGGTACGGTACGTGAAGATTACAGCGTCGATGGTGAAGCGTGGGATTATTTCACCCACGACCATGCTAGGAGCCGTGCTTACCGCTGGGGAGAAGACGGCATCGCAGGCTTTAGCGATAACAACCAACAGCTTTGCCTGGGACTCGCTCTATGGAATGGTCAGGATGCAATTTTAAAAGAAAGACTATTCGGTTTAACCAATACACAAGGTAACCACGGCGAAGATGTCAAAGAGCTGTATTATTACCTTGATGCCACGCCGAGTCATTCTTACCTGAAAATGCTATATAAATATCCGCAGCAGGCATTCCCCTATTCTGAATTGATCGAGGAAAATGCTCGCCGCGGGAAAACCGACCCAGAATATGAGTTACTAGATACCGGATTATTTGACGACAATCAGTATTTTGATGTCTTTGTTGAATATGCCAAGAGTGATGCCGATGACATCCTGATGCGTATCACTGCATACAACCGCGCATCACAGCCGGCACCACTGCATATTTTGCCGCAATTATGGTGTCGCAATACCTGGGACTGGGGGTACGATGAAGCACGCCCTTCACTGTCCGCCAGTGAAGGACACTCGATCAGCATAGCGCATAACAAACTGGGCAACTACTACTGCTACTTCGACGGTACATCAGAACTATTGTTTTGCGATAACGATACCAATATACCCAAATTATACGCCAAGGAAACCCCGGGGTATTTTAAAGATGGCTTTCATGAGGCAGTGATTAATGGCCAGCAACAAGCTGTTAACCCGGACCAACAAGGCACCAAAGCCTGTGGACACTATACCTTTACGGTTCCCTCAAATGAAAAAATAGAAGTACGGCTACGTCTGAGTAAGAAAAAACATAAACAGGCATTTAGCGATTTTGATCAGATTTTTGCCCGCCGCCTGCATGAAGCCGACGCCTTTTATTCTCAGCTACAGAAAGAACTAGCCGATGATGAAGTCAGAATGATTCAACGCCAGGCATTTGCCGGTATGATCTGGAGTAAACAGTTTTATTATTTCGATATACCCCAGTGGCAAAATGGCGACCCAGGGCAACCTAAACCCTCTTCCGAGCGGCGTAAAATTCGTAACACCAACTGGCAACATCTCAACAATGCAGATATTATTTCCATGCCTGATAAATGGGAATATCCTTGGTATGCCTCATGGGATCTCGCCTTTCATTGCATTACTCTAGCGGTGATCGATCCAACTTTTGCCAAGAGTCAGATTCTGCTGATGACACGCGTCTGGTATATGCATCCTAACGGCCAGATTCCGGCTTACGAATGGTCGTTTGACGATGTCAATCCTCCGGTTCATGCCTGGGCTGCCTGGGAGGTATACAAAGCAGAACGTGATGCCAACGGAGGCAAAGGCGACCTGGATTTTCTAGAACGTTGCATGCACAAACTGATCGTCAATTTTACCTGGTGGGTCAACCGTAAAGATGTCGACAATAATAATGTTTTTCAAGGCGGCTTTCTCGGGCTTGATAATATCGGCGTCTTCGATCGTAGCGCCCCATTGCCTACAGGCGGGCATCTAGATCAGGCTGACGGCACTAGCTGGATGGCCATGTACAGCCTTAATCTAATGCGTATCGCGCTAGAGTTATCGCTATATAAGAACGCCTATGATGATATCGCCACCAAATTTTTTGAGCATTTCCTGTATATTGCCGAGGCCATGACCCACATTGGTGATAACGGTATCGGCTTGTGGAACGATAATGATGAATTTTTCTATGATGTATTGCGCTTTCCCAATGGTGAAATGACTCCACTCAAAATTCGCTCAATGGTTGGACTCATTCCCCTGTTTGCCGTGGAAATCATCGAGCCGGAATTACTGGAAAAATTACCACACTTTAAATTGCGCTTAAAGTGGTTCCTGAATTATCGCCCCGACCTGGCAGGACTGGTATCCTTCTGGGATGTCCCCGGTCACGGCAAGCGCCGTTTGTTATCACTCTTGCGTGGGCATCGTATGAAGAAAATACTGCAGCGCATGTTAGATGAAAGCGAATTTTTATCCGATTACGGCGTACGTTCCTTATCGCGAACTCACCTTGATGAACCCTACGTTTTCGAATGCGATGGTAATTCTGTTGCGGTTCAATACCAACCCGGCGAATCGGAATCATTCCTGTTTGGCGGTAATTCTAACTGGCGGGGACCTGTGTGGTTCCCAGTTAATTATTTAATCATCACTTCGCTGCGCCGTTTCGCCACTTATTATGGTGACGACTTTAAAATCGAATGTCCGACCGGTTCCGGAAAATTTCTGACCATAACTGAAGTTGCCGATGAATTAACGGCGCGATTAACAAAGCTATTCCGCCGCGATAAAGCAGGCAAAAGAGCGGTGTTTGGCAACAATGAGAAACTGCAAACAGATCCGCATTTCAAGGATTACATCCTGTTTCATGAGTATTTTCACGGTGACAACGGCCGTGGAGTTGGCGCTTCGCACCAGACTGGATGGACCGGACTGATAGCGAAACTACTATAAGTAACATTACTGGCAATGTTTACTCTATGAAACTCTAGCTATGCAAAACTCGCTCAACCAGTTTAACCCAGTAACTTGCGCCTACAATTAGAATCTGATCATTAAAATCATAGTGCGGGTTATGCAATAAACAGCCGCCATCCGAGGAACCATTACCCAGCCACACATAGCAGCCGGGTTTTTCCTCTAACATAAAAGAAAAATCTTCCGAGCCCATGCTAGGCACCGGTTGCATATTAACTTTATCAACCCCCACCACTTCTTGTGCAACGGATATTGCTAACGCAGTTTCTGCATCGCTATTTCGGGTAACAGGGTATCCTGCATTTTCAGGATTAATATTAATTTCTGCGGTTATAGCGAAGCCTTGTGCCAGAGATTCCGTAATCTGCATAAGCCGGTCTTTAATCAATTGCTGATTTGTCTCCGTAAAACATCGATAGGTCCCTCTTATCACCGCAGTATCAGGAATGGCATTCCAGGTGTTGCCAGCGTGAACCTGGGTAATACTTAATACAGCCGAATCGGCAGGAGCCACATTTCTACTGACGACCGTCTGCAATGCATTAATTATGTGCCCAGCAGCCACAATCACATCATTACCCTTTTGCGGCATCGCAGCATGAGTTGCCTGTCCAGATAACACAATCTCAAAGCAATCAAATGAGGCCATCATCGCCCCGGATTTAATGGCAAAATGCCCTTGCGGAACATCGGGGAAATTGTGCAGACCAAACACGCAATCCGCTGGGAACAAATCAAATAAACCATCATCGATCATTTGCCTCGCACCGGCGCGCCCCTCTTCTGCAGGCTGAAAAACAAAATAAACCGTACCATCAAAATCAGCATGCGTTGCTAAATATTTTGCGGCACCCAGTAACATAGCGGAATGACCATCATGCCCACAGGCATGCATTATTCCATCGTTTTGGGATTTATAACTAAGCTGATTTTTCTCCTGAATAAACAAGGCATCCATATCGGCACGTAACGCAATTTTTTTACTCCCCTTGCCGCAGGATAGACTTGCTACGACCCCAGTACGCCCCAAACCCTGATGAACATCCAGACCAAAACTGGTCAGTTTTTCACTGATAAATTTCGCGGTATTGAATTCGTCGAAAGCTGTTTCAGGAAATTGATGCAAATGCTGACGCCAGGAGCACATTTCAGCATGCATTTCTTCAATTTCTTTATAAATACTCATAGCTGCCTAGACCATACAGATGTTGTTATACTTCGCGCGGAGCATGCAGTTTTATTCAACCAGTAAATTAGCCGTAGCGTCAACCTCTGAACCGTCCTCATTTCGATTAATCTGTACATTGGTTGGATAGGCGAAGGATAGATTATTATTTTCCAGAATATCAGCAATTTTAAACATAACATCCTGCTTGACTTCTAACCAGGCGGCCCAGTTGACTGTCTTGGAAAAACAATAAATTAAAATATCGATGGAAAAATCACTATAACGATCCATAAATACCAACTGGGTTGATTTAATACCATGCACATCTTCTAAAGATAAAAATTTATTTCTCGCCTTATTCGAGGAATGTATTTCTTTGGGGCTTGCAATTTCAGGGTGATCCCCCAACATAGTCTTGATATCCTCCAAAGCCTGGCGTATATCATCCATATTACTTTCATAGGTGACACCGATATGCATTTTAATCCGTCTTCCTACAGAGCGCCGATTCCAGTTCAGGACGCTTGCCGTAGAGACTAATGAATTAGGCATAGTGATCAGGGCATTATCAAATGTTCTCACGGTTGTACTGCGCAAACCAATCTCGACGACTGTCCCTTCGACAGAGTCTACTTTGATCCAGTCGCCCATTTTAAAAATACGGTCAATCATGATATTCAAACCGCCAAAGAAATTGGATAAACTATCTTTGGCCGCCATTGCAAATGCCAGCCCACCAATCCCTAAGGTGGAAAGAATCGCGGTAATGTTAATGCCAAAATGGCTTAATAATAAGGTTAAAACTATTAAAAAAACCACGCCTTTCAAACTCTTGACCAGCAATAAGACAAGCTCTTTGCTATACGACTTGTTGCGTTTTTCAGCTTGTTCGGAGTGAACCGCCACAACACTATCGATGATATTAAACAATAAGTAGATATAAAGACCGCTATAGATAATATAAATAAAATAATCAAGTGTCAGCTTAATTTCGGTTTTATACAGCAAAGCATTCATCGCCAAGTCCATACCGAAAAACAACATTAAATATAAAATAGGTTTGTGCATGCTGATAAACACCAGCTCGACATTTTCTACTTTTCCATCATTCAAAATAAACCGCTCTATCAATCGGTTACTTGCTCTGGAGACCAGTGGGAAAGCGATCAAGTTTAATATTATGATGCATAAAGAAACAATGATCCCCCCCATATCAATGCGTATAGGTGCAATCATAAAATTAATATCTCTAAATTTAGCAGAGCTATTGATATATGAAATAAAGCTAATTAAAGACATTTTTTGAAAGAAACTGGTCGTCACAATAGCATCAGGATTGGCTAAAACATAATCGAGAAAATCTGAATACAGAGTATAAGTTCTCATTAAATTAGCATGGTTTTTTGCCAGGCCCTGATAGATTTCACTTTCCCCTATAACCGGCTCTGGCGTCGATTTTATTTTTTGCTTTAATTCCTTAATCTTTTGTTTAGTGTCTGCGATTATTTCATCTTTAGTTTTATAATTACGACTAGCCTGAACCAAATAAACAACATATTCTCCAATCGCTCGTTTAGTCATAATAAAATCGGCATCATACTCATCACGTTGCACTGCAACGGTATTCCCCCGCGAACGATTAATACCAATCTTTGAGCGTAATAATTTTAGCTTTTCGTTATCGATATCCTGCACATCGTAATCGATAAAAGAGCCGCGAATAATTTGCAGTAGATTTCGGAATGCGTTATTTTTATCCTTTAGCAAAATCTGTAATTTTGCGTCATCGTCATTTTCTGCAATTTCCTGATTAATTTCAGCCACATTTTTAAACATAGCCGAAATTGCCACATACTTGTCTTCGACATTTGCTCTCAACTGAAAAGATACGAGCAGTAAGAACAGCAATAAAAAAATATTAATAAACTTGTTAAACATTGGGTAATCTATTCCTCAGTAATCATTTGATGGCAGTTCCATGCTCATAACGATATTTTGCCAGGTCATCATTCATGTCAGTCTAGCGCCTTATTCTTTTTCAGATACAATCAAAGCTTCGACAAGTTTGCGTAATTTATTTTGGATCAAACGTGTATTTTCAGGCCCCATGCGTAGCATTTGTTTATCTAAGGCACTTAATTTTTCCAGTTTGGGGTTGGCGAATTTATAACGTACCGTAGGGCGTATCACCTCGATTTTTCCGCTGATAATTGGTACGTCTAATATTTTAGCAGTGGCCGCTTTCATAATATCCAGTACCTGATAATTTTGTGGATAGGAAAACTCGACAAAGACTTGCTGAAACAGCGGCAGGTATTTCTGATACAAATCGACTGCCGCCTGATTATCAATAGAATTTAGTGCTTGAGCCAGCTGATCATAGCGTCGGTACGATGCCTTCGAAATATACATTTTATCATCGACCTGCGTGACTGTGAATGGCTTGCTAAAGAATAATTCACGTAGACGTTTTACCGGAGGACGCATTCCCTCGGCTATATCATTAATAGAAAAAACACTTTTCCTGATCACTTGCCGCTTAAATAAAAAGGCCTGCAGCTGTACAGAAATAGACAACACATCCTGGCTAAATTTCGTATCACTTTTAGTTAGTTCAGGTAATGGCGCGCCGGATTGAAACTGCAAACCCTCGTCATCATAACGTGGTAATTGACTGGCAAAACCCAGATTTTCATTCGCGCCTTCAAGTGATATCTCTAACTCGCTTTGTGATTCTACTTCAGGAATCAGCAAAACCCGCTCAGAACCCTGAAGATTAGAACTGGCATCATCCTTATCAGCCAATAGGAATAATAGTAAAGCAACGATCAATAGCACAATAACAATGCCTATCATCACTACAGTCGATTTATTTGAGTTATGAATATTCTGGTCCTGCATAATGAGCTCCCTGTAGATTTTCCTTTAATGGTTATAATAAGCTTTAGTAAATACTTATTCAATCATAGGAACCACAATGTCTTACACAATTTATTTATCGGGTGAAATACACAGCGACTGGCGCGAACAAATCCAACACGGAATTACCCGACTAAATCTGGATATCGAAGTGCTAGGTCCGATCACCGATCACGATAGCAGTGACCACGTCGGTGTAGAAATTCTAGGCGCAGAAGAACATAGTTTCTGGAAAGATCATAAAGCAGCAAAAATAAATGCCCTACGCACCCAAAGCTACATCAGTCGCTCCGATATAGTCGTAGTCAGATTTGGTGACAAATACCGCCAGTGGAATGCCGCCTTCGACGCAGGAACCGCGAATGGTCTGGGAATTCCTGTTATTGTTATGCATGCCCCAGAATTAACCCATGCACTAAAAGAAGTCGATGCAACCGCTCTGGCTGTCACCGAAACACCACAACAGGTGATTGAAATTCTGGCCTATATCTCTCAAAAGTAACGAGGCCTATTCACAGCAACACTGACACGCAGACCAGCATACAAGTACATTCTTAAGCTCACTTATAACATTGACAGATCAGTTATAGTACCTTGTACTCCTAGTTAACAAAAGAGAATGACTTATGAAAAAACTGTTTGCAATTTTTGGCATGGCCCTATTTGCAACCTTACTCTACATACCTCTCGGGACTATAATGGTTTAATAGAGCAGGACGCATCTAAAGGCTGATTTATTAAACCATTAGAGGTAAATATGAGTACCGAAAACAAACAGCCAAAGCCTAGGAGGCTGTCCAAGAATAGAGAACCTACTACGGAAAAAGCCCTTTTGGCCATTTTTCCCGAGCATTTTCGTTAAAGAGTGCAACTATTCGCCTCAAATGTTCGAAAAAACTGACACAAAAGGGCTTTTCCTCGCTACGGCGTCTATTCTCGGACAGCCACCTAGATACACACTAGAACTTAAATAGGATACGGCAAAATGAGTGCTTAAAAATGGATATACGCGACAACAAGCCGCAGATATCAGTTAGGGGTTTCATTAAGTGCTATTAGTCGCTGGGGTAAGGTTGAGAAATACCCTAAAGAGAAAACGATTCTGCATTAAATCTAAGTGCTCATGATGAATTAATA
>DUBW01000069.1 GCA_012960135.1 Methyloprofundus sp. | reverse complement strand
ATAAATTATATTATTTACCTGACTGAAACCATGTTTTTAGTAACGCGGGTAGAGAATTTATAATCTTGGAAAAACTCGGTGCAGGTCGTAGGCAATAGGTATCATAATTAACAAACAGATTCTGTTTGGCAGCCCATGATAAAAGTAATATGGGCTGATAATCTGATTGTAAGCATAAATCAAACTGCTTGCGTAAACGAAAATACTTAAGGTAGCGCAAAACAAAAAAACTAGGCACGGCGATAGGGATGGCATTGGGAAATTGGCAAGGCGGATAGTCTAATTGAGGGGGTGGCACAATATAAAACACCTTAAGCTCAGGCCGTTTGCGCATCGCGATGACCAGCGTTTGCAATAAAGAGGTCGCCTGTAAATTCACGGTCCAGGGAATAATAATTGTATTTATACTCGGGTCGGAAAAAACAGCCCCGATTTCGGATAAGGCGGGTGATTGATAAGGAAGTTGAATGTTTTTCTTACCCATTATTCCTTGTTGATAATCAGCGAGTGCCTCTAAGTGTAATTGGGTTAAATCCTCCTTGCCTAATAATTTATAATAGAGTGCTTTTTTTACTATCCAGCGCATGGTATTTTTAACAGCGGCTTTATCGCTGTGTTTTTCAAGCAAATATAAAACATTGCGATTGTCGTAATAAAGAATCCAGCTAGGTACTTTAGCGATAGCAGACACATGCCAGATTAATGATTTCGCAGAGACGACAATGCGATGCCCTGCCCCAGCAATTCGCAGGCACCATTCAACATCATCATAATGGATAAAAAAATCCATCCATAAGCCGGTTTGCTTAGCGACAGGCGCACGAATTAATAGCGAAGCGGCAGCAACATAATCGACATCCATGCTAGGCTGGCAATCATTGAGTTTTTTGCTTAAATCGGCATCACCCACTAATAATTCAGGCAGTGGCTTTTCACGCCAGCCAGGAACTTCTTTTAAATGTCGGTTAAATAATAGCGTGCCACGCCCTCTGTCTATAAATGCGCCCATTTCATTAATACGCCAAGGATAATCCAGTTGCATCATGGTCGAGCCAGTAATAGCAATATCCGGATTTTCATCTAATATCGAAACAAGTTCACTTAGTGCATTTTTGTGTACGACGACATCATTATCTAACAACCATAAATAATCATAGCGAGATTCTGCTTGCTCAAATGCCCAGGCTAATCCAGTATTAAAACCACCGGTTCCGCCCAGGTTTTCTGCATTATGAATAATCTGAAGATCATCAAATTGTGCTTCTAGTGCTTCAACCGTACCGTCATTGCTTGCATTATCGATGACTAAAATATCCAGTTGATCTCTGGGAAAGCTAATTGAAGATAGAGACTTTAAGAGATCAAGCACATAGTCTTTTTTGTTCCAGGTAACAATGATAATCAGAATTTTTGCTGTTGAATTCATGTGCGTCTTAATAGTTGATGAATAAGGCTATTTTGCTTCCAAAAGGGAATAAATGATTTGCGTAACTCAGGCGGTAAGCTATTTTTAGT
Source organism: Methyloprofundus sp. (assembly GCA_012960135.1). Classification (GTDB taxonomy): domain Bacteria; phylum Pseudomonadota; class Gammaproteobacteria; order Methylococcales; family Methylomonadaceae; genus Methyloprofundus. The sequence continues at coordinate 734 of DUBW01000069.1, read as the reverse complement.
CATCGGTAACAATAAACCGTCACGTACGGCTTTAAAGTAGGTGATTAATTCATTAAACCTGATCGCAGATGTTAGACCAATAATGAGACGTGAAAAAATCAGATAACTAGCTTGCGGCTGTGGATAATACCGGCGAATGAGCCATAGCGTATTGCGGGTAGGAAAGAATACCCGTCGCCAGCCAGGGCGTTGGCTGGGTGTACCGCGATGGACAATAATGCAGGCGGGGTCATAGAAAATATCATAGCCTTGCAGGCGCACCTGAAAGCTGACATCTATTTCATTCTGATAGAGAAAAAAATCATCAGGATACCAGCCAATTTTGGCAAATAATTCACGCCGGATAAGAAATCCACAGCCTATAAAGAAAGGTGAGCGACAAAAGGTATCACTGATCGGCAAATGCCAGCTCCATTGCGGATTGCCATCCGGGGTTTGAATATGAGCGGCAATTACGCCAATATCATCGCGTTGATCTAATGTAAGTAGCGCCCGGTCAATACCAGAAAGGTTCTGGGGGCAGGAATCATCATCCAGAATTAATAAATAATCCCCCTGCGCTTTATTAAAACCAGCGCTATAAGCCGCTATGCCGCTGTTGTCGGGCAATAATATAGAAAAGATGCCCGGCTGTGCCTGTAAATATTCAGCAGTACCATCAACTGAGCCGTTATCGACGGCAATAATTTCTATATCATTACGGTTAGCACAAAGTGCTTGTAAATGAATAGCTG
>DUBW01000068.1 GCA_012960135.1 Methyloprofundus sp. | reverse complement strand
GTTTGATCTATCTCCGCACAGAATACCGGCGGGTCTCGAGCAGGAGAAATCGCCGGCGCATGATCCCGCTCTCCGATATGCCGCAATATTTTCCGGATTGGTTCCGTATCGGTTACAAAAGCAATAATCTTCATTTCGCCGCCGCAGCTTGGGCAAAGCAAGGAATTGATTTCGAAAGTTTTTCCAAGCAGCATGGCCCAGAGGGGTGAATAAGTGATTGCTAACGGTTCTTCTCCGTCTACAGAGTGTGTTTCTTCTTCCGCCACGGCGACTTTTTCGCTCTCGATCAGCAATCCCGCTCTTTCTGATGCCGCTTTACGCAGCGGCGCATTGGGCGCTAATACGCCATGATAGCGATGCCGATGACAACGCGGTGGCGAGATCAATAGCACCATTCGATCAAGAAACTCCATCGGTGTGAGCCGCAATTCCGTTTGCCCATTATGGTTTTTTATTGCATTAGTTCTGTTGAAGCATTTTTTCAGTAGAGGTGTGCAGATGGGTCAATAGGCATGCTCAGTTGATATGCAGATAAACAATCAGCCGGTTGCGGTAGTCATTACCGGCGTACCTGACAGCATGTGATGAAATGCTTTATGTTTTGCATTTTGCAAATCAGGATGCAAATTGCAAAATACCATAATGAAATAGCGAGTCACAAAATGGCAAGACATTGAATAGTAACACCATTATAACATGGCCTACTAATTGCTTTACCCAGTAATCAGAGTACGTTTCTTAAGCGGGGGAGAAATTTTTATTTCCTGTAGTAGCCCGCGCCAATTAAATTTTAAGCTATCCAATTGAGTTAAGCAGGGTGACTTAATTTCGGTTGTTAACGTTTAAATTTTGGAATTAACAGGCATGGAATATTAATGAATACTATTTTTATACGCTGGCAATTTGATTATAAATACGGGTTACTGATTGCGGTTAGTCTGATTTTGCTGGTGAGTGCAGCGACTATAATGACAGGAGAGCTTTCGATTAGTGGTGGTGTCATTCCTTGGGGCGATGCAGATACTCATCTGAAAGTGGTAAATAGCACTGGTCTGGTTGGAAGTGCAACAGGTGATTTTGCTTTCTTAGCAGGAGGGTTCTTGAATACAGCGGGGCTAAAAAATGATTTACCCTTGCAAGAAGGTACCGGTGATGCTGGAACAGTGCTATTTGATGATTTTAAGTCTTTTCATCCTGATGTTATTAATCATAGTCTCTCTTTCACGATAAAAAAGATATTAACGATTACTAGGGATTCCACTAATGTATTAGTTGACATGATTTTGACAGCATCTAGCACTTTAAGTGGATACAGACTTGGGTTTTCGTTGGGAAGCATCTAATAATGAGATAACAGGTGGTTTTTCTGCTAGCTCTCCAATTCCAACACCTATCCCGGCAGCAGTATGGTTATTTGGTTCTGCTCTAATGGGATTAGTCGGTGTTTCACGTCGTAAACCTACAGGAAAGGAGTAACAATGACGGGAGTAAGCGCTCAAGCGGTTGTGCAGCAGGCATTAACAGACCAAGGTTTTGAAGCATATCCTAAGGCCCAGTGTGACAAGTTTTATTTAGCCTTTAGAAATACCGAAAGTGATACGTTTGTGGTCACTTCGTTGGCAAAGATTAACGACGGTCCACTTGTTAAATACCGGTTACAGTTAACAGGAGGTAATAAAGTTACTTTTAAAGTGGGTGTGATGTCTAAAACCAAGTCGTTTTATGCCTTTAAAGTAGGCTTCAACGGTTGCTATCACGATGGTGATGGCGAAATCGTGGTGGATATGAACTTATTCCGTATCTTTAACTTATCTCAAGAGGAAAGTCAGCAGGTCATAGAACACCCTAAATTCAAACATCAAAGTATCCAAGTGCCTGTTTGTATGAGAGTCGAAGATGGGCGGGTTTATTTATTGTTCGACAGTCTATTCGATTTCGAAGTCCTTGATGCCGATAAAGAATATCACTGTTTCTCTAGGATCAAAAAGCCTCATTGGCGGAATTTCTGAATATTTGACCTGACGTTCACCTTAAAAAATACAAATAATCATGCTGTTATAGGCATGTGTGGTTGTTCAGAAGCAGGAAACACTGAGGTAATTGTCCGTATTCCCATGGCGTTGATGATCCCAATGGTGGAGTAATCTTCTTTCTGGTATCGCTTTACGCAGCGGTGCATTGGGCGCTAATACGCCATGATAGCGATGCCGATGACAACGCGGTGGCGAGATCAATAGCACCATTCGATCAAG
>DUBW01000067.1 GCA_012960135.1 Methyloprofundus sp. | reverse complement strand
ACTGCTCTTCAACCAACTCACTGCACTGAAGAGATGAGAATTATACTTCCTCTGCGCTAATCGTCAAGCGTTTAATTTAACGCCCTAATAATTAAGCCATGATCGATACAATCAAGTAACGATTTTAACTTTGGCAAATTTTCTTTTTCCTACTTGATATACATGCTCAGTTCCAGCCTGAACCATCAATTTTGAATCACTCAGCTTTTCACCATCAATCTTGACCGCCCCCTGCTTTACCATTCTATTCGAATCTGAAGTGCTGGCTGTTAAGCCTGCATCTTTTAACAGTAAAGCAATAGCATAACCTTCGGTTGTCGCTGTTAGCTCTATTTCCTGAATATCATCAGGAATCGCACCACGCTTAAACTGTGCCTCAAAATTTTCTAATGCTTTTTCCGCAGCTGCTTGATCATGGAACCTGGCAATAATTTCCTGGGCCAGCTTAACTTTGTAATTACGTGGATTTGCGCCTTGCTGACATTCTTGATTCCATTGCGCAATCTCATCCATAGGCCGGAAACTTAGTAATTCAAAATAACGCCACATTAATTCATCCGAGATTGACATAATCTTGCCAAACATATCATCGGGCGCATCCGCTATACCTATATAGTTATTGAGTGACTTAGACATTTTCTGCACGCCATCCAGACCCTCCAGAATTGGCACAGTTATAACCGTTTGTGGTTTTTGACCATACATTTCCTGAAGCTGGCGCCCCATTAACAAGTTAAACTTCTGATCTGTTCCGCCTAATTCTACGTCCGCTTTCATCGCAACCGAATCATAGCCTTGTATTAATGGATACAAAAACTCATGTATCGCAATTGGCTGCCCACCTTTATAGCGCTTGCTAAAATCATCCCGCTCCAACATTCTCGCTACCGTACTTTTGGATGCCAGTTGAATTAATTCCGCTGGATTCATTGCATTCATCCAGCTGGAATTAAACATCACCAATGTCTTTACCGGATCAAGAATCTTAAAAATCTGCTCTTCATAGGATTTTGCATTTTCTATGACATCGTCACGCGTTAAGGGCTTCCGAGTCACATTTTTACCTGTCGGGTCACCGATCATTCCGGTAAAATCGCCAATCAGAAATAAAACCTCATGCCCTAAATCCTGAAATTGTTTTAATTTATTAATTAAAACTGTATGCCCTAAGTGCAAATCTGGTGCTGTAGGATCGAATCCCGCCTTAATTCGTAGTGATCGCCCTTCTTGCAGTTTTTTTAACAACTCTGCTTCCAGCAGAATCTCATCAGTTCCACGCTTTAGTTGCGCCAGTACTTCTTTTTGCAATTTCTCATCCTCATTCTTTAGTTTAGTAAGGTATCCACTCTATTCCAGACATTTACTCTTTAACAATTATTATATTCCCGTAATATAATATTAGGCATTAGCAAAAAAAACACCTTATAATTGTAGAAATGCGCTATAGAAACGACTTATTCCAATCCACTAACCCACCCAAGAATGAAACAAACAACACACAAAAGCACCTATTTATTGGTGTTGCCTGCGCTGCGCTTATAACCATTAGCTACGCTTTCTTTGCTGAAAAATTCGAACCCTCTGCTCCCGAAACCATCGCCTTAACCATCCCTGATATTACGACAAAGATTGAGCAAACAGGGGGAACTAAAACATTAATAACCGAACTGGGCATAACAGAAGTTCAACCCTTGACAGCAGTTAATGCTAACACTCCAACACAGAGCATGCAAAGCCTGTCAACCATCTGGCAAGAACATAAGGTAAAATCAGGCGAGAGTCTTTCCGCGATTTTTTCAAGCAATGACCTAAATAAACTTGATCTACATAATATCGTTCACGCTAATGATATCAGCTCTCAATTCGCCACTATACGCCCTGGGAAATCACTGATGATAGGTCATGACATTTCAGGTGAATTAAGTCATTTAATCTACAAGAAGAATGCCTATGCAGAGCTTAAAGCGACCAAACTAGAAGACGGCACCTTTAAAGTTGAATTATTAGAACAAGAAGTAGACAGAAAAATTAATACCGCTACCGGTGTTATCCACACATCTCTGTTTGTTGATGGAAAAAATGCAGGCCTTTCAGACAATATCATTATGCAACTAGCTAATATTTTTGCCTGGGATATTGATTTTGCTTTAAACCTGCACGAAGGTGACCGGTTTTCTATTATTTATGAAAAGCTATATATAGGTAGTAAACTGATTGGGCCAGGAAACATTATCGCCGCTGAATTTATCAATCAAGGCAAGTCCATAAAGACCGTGCGCTACCAGAATGCGGAAGGAAAAGCCAGCTATTACACGTCTGGCGGTAATAGTATGCGCAAGGCTTTTCTACGCACACCAATCGATTTCGCACGCATTAGCTCGCACTTTAACCTAAAGCGCAAACACCCGGTTCTGAATCGAATTCGTGCGCACAAAGGCGTTGATTACGCTGCCCGCAGCGGCACACCCATTAAAGCCGCCGGTGACGGAAAAATTACTTACCGTGGTCGCAAAGGTGGCTACGGGCGAGTAGTCATAGTCCAGCATGGCCAGAAATACAGCACTCTCTATGCGCACATGTCTAAATACAGGAAAGGGCAGCGCGTAGGTTCGCGAGTTAAACAAGGGCAAGTTATCGGCTATGTCGGTAAATCTGGTCTTGCTTCAGGCCCGCACTTACATTATGAATTTCGCGTTAATGGTGTTCACCGCAATCCACTCACTGTCACCCTACCTAATGCTAACCCTATTGAGGCAAAGTACAAAGCTGACTTTTTGGAAAAATCCAAAACCCTGTTTGAACAATTAGAGCAACTCAGCTCGACTCAAGTTGCCGTGGCCCATATTTCAGAATGAGCAAAGAATACTACATAGGGCTTATGTCTGGCACCAGTGTCGATGGAATCGATGCTGGTTTATACGATTTTTCTGGGAAACTCCCTCTCGCTGTTGATTTTTATTATCAGCCCTTCCCCGAGAAAATAAAAAAACAGATTCAGAGCCTTAGTGGTGACCATCAAAGCATCTCTTTATATGACTATGGGGAGTTAGATACTGAGCTTGGGCTGCTTTATGCACAATGCTGTCTTACTTTATTGCGTCAGGCAAATATAAAAGCTGAACAGGTTAAAGCGATTGGTAATCACGGGCAAACACTTTACCATTCACCCAGCTCAAAATACCCTTTTACGATTCAAGCAGGGAACCCCAATATTATTAGCCAGAAAACAGGCATTACCACTGTTGCCGACTTTCGCCGTAGAGATATAGCGGCCGGCGGGCAAGGTGCGCCACTAGTTCCCGCATTTCATCAGACTATGTTTCGGAGCGACATCGAAAATAGAACCATCGTTAATATAGGCGGCATTGCCAATTTAAGCATACTTCCTAAAGACAGCAATCAGCCAGTGACAGGCTTTGACACAGGGCCAGGCAATACATTAATGGACTACTGGATAGGTCGGTATAAAAGCAGTGTGTATGATACTGATGGCGCCTGGGCTGCAAACGGCAAAGTACACGCTGAATTGCTAAAAACGCTGAAAGACGATGCATATTTCAGCGCACCAGCACCAAAGAGTACAGGAACAGAGTATTTTTCAGCTGACTGGCTTACAGAAAAAATTGCTAAACTCCCCCAGATCGCAGCTGCAGATGTGCAGCGTACTTTATGTCAACTCACAACTGAAACTATAGCCGAAGCTATACAAAGCTTTGCCCCTGCAACAGAACAGATTTTGTTATGTGGCGGCGGAGTACATAATAAAACGCTAGTCGCGTCTCTCAAGCAATTACTTAAATTTCCGATCGCATCGACAGAAACTCAAGGCGTCCACCCTGATCAGGTAGAAGCAATGGCTTTTGCCTGGCTAGCAAGGCAAACTATATTAGGATTAAACGGGAATCTGCCAGAGGTGACAGGAGCTGCAAAGGGTGTAATTTTAGGCGGGATATATCAAGCTTAAGAGAGCGCTACAACCATTAGGAAGTAAGGGTATTCAGCCCGCGTTAAGATAGCGGGGCTGAAGACCCCACTTCCATACAGGCTTGTGACAACTTAAACCGAAAATGAAGACCCGCAACCACAAGTTGTTGAAGCATTCGGGTTACGAATAACAAACTGCGCGCCGGACAAGTCATCTTTATAATCAATTTCCGCGCCATTCAGATATTGAATGCTCATCGCATCGACTAAAACAGTCACGCCATCATTTTCTACCTGAGTATCGTCTTCCGCTACTTCTTCATCAAAAGTAAAACCATACTGAAAACCAGAACAACCACCACCTGAAATATACACGCGTAATTTCAAGTTATCGTTACCCTCTTCAGCAATTAAACTACCGACTTTTTTCGCCGCACTATCAGAAAAAATAATTGGATCTGCCATTTAAATATACCATTAAAAATTTATTAGCAATGAATTATGACTTTACCTAGTAATTTAGTCAAGAATTAGCCTTCTCCAATACGAAATGAGTCTTAGATGACAAATTCATCCCATCTGTTCATGATATATCAATGAAAGCCATCATGAATCTTAAAGCATTAAAAAATACTGAAGAATTACAAACGTTCCTGGATGGTGCACAAGCGGTTACTTTTAGCGTTCCTGGCCACAAAACACAGGTTATTATTTTATCCAGTCAAGTTTAAAACAGCTTCACTACAGGGCGTTAACTAAACGACAAAAGGGTATCGGCATACGTTTTCTGTTACAAGTAATAGGATACTCACGACAGCAGTTAACCCGTCTTATTCAGTAGTCCTAAATACAGGTCTCGTGCAACTACGTGACACCCGCAAACCATCTGGCTGCAATGGGTGGCCTTACGACACACGAACAGCGCTGTTGTTAAAAAGCTCTGTGAGCGCGCCTATTCAATATTTGACGAAATTCAGTATAAAAATATTAGCCATATTTCAGTGTCACACCTCTATAATTTGCAGGGCTCAACGGGGTATCAAAACCAGCGAAGACACTTTGAAAAAACCAAATCCAAAAAGGTTGCTATTGGTGACAGGTGCAAACCTAACGCCGCCGGAAAGTCAGGTTACATAAGGATAAATGCGGTGCACCCAGGCGATCAAGATGGAAAAAAGGGGTTTATCATATTAATGCGGTCGATGAGGCCATGCTCTCTTGCCGTCGAATAAATGAACAGCTTTTGATTCCCGTTTTGACAGAAATTCTTGAGATTTTTCCATTTAACAGCAGCGGCTTTCATGCCGATAATAGCTCTGAATACATTAAATCATCTATATTTCGTACATATGCACATCAAAAGTAAGATATATACCTCACCATAGACGCATCAGCTTTGATTGCAGTAATCAGAAATGAAAAAAAAGATAGGATAGTAAAAATTACAGCAAACTACTCACTTTATGCACTAGTATCTGTACATTGGGTAATCAGCAATACATTTTACGCCATGTTTAAGAGGCAAAAAAGACGGTGTTATTTGTATAAAAAAGAGCGTCGGCGAGCCCTTTTATATTAAGCCAGTGACACCAAAAAAATCACCTTTGGACATTAAAGGTGTTGATCTTGGGCTATCTTCTAGCGAGATAGTTGATATTATTAGAGAAGGAAGAGAAGAGCGTCATGACTTTTAGAAGCCATCACTCTTCAAAATATATCAAAAAAGTGTAGTTAATTATGTTGAACTACTTGATTAGGCAGACTTGCCGTTGACCAGGAATTTCAAGGTTATCTTGGCGAATCCTTTGTATAGAATGCACTTATACGGTCCTCCCAATCTGAAAACGCGGTTTTTGAAATAATTGCTGATGCGAAAAATGATCCAGCTGAAGCCTTTTACCGCCATCATGGATTTGTAGCTTTTGGATCAAACCCTAGTATTTCATTCTTCCTCTGAGCTTGCATCATAACGGTATAGATTTTAATGACCCCAAAAGTTCTTGCATTTTATTTCCCCCTCATCCTTGCCTTCTCCGCCAGGAGAAGGAGATAAAGTACGCAAACTCTTAGATCAATTAGACACCAGGAAATAAATAACCGTCCAATACTTGGGCAGGATTCTTGTTTGTCATCAGTGCTTTAGTAAGAGGCGCATAACTAGCCACGTAACTATTGCTAGAGTGCTGATGACTGACAAAAAGACCCGCATGGTGGATTATGTGTGTTTCCAGGTGTCTTAGTAACTGTGCCTTAATTATGGATATAAGGCTATTGTTTCCAACCCTTGCTTTTCATCAAAGGCAAACATCAAATTCATATTTTGCACTGCCTGCCCTGCTGCTCCCTTTACCAGATTATCAATAACCGACAAAACAACTACAGTGTCGCTCTCTTGTGGTACCAGCACTGAAATCTGACAGTTATTACTGCCACGCACATTTCGTGTATCAGGATGAACGCCTGCGGGCAAAACATCAACAAAAGGCTCATGCGTATAACGCTGTTCATACAGAGTCTGCAATTGAGTTGCAGCATCACCCTCAAGTTGAGCATATAAAGTAGCCTGGATGCCGCGGATCATAGGTACTAGATGCGGTACAAAAGTCAGCCCTACTTGCTTACCAGCAGCTAAAGACAAGCCTTGAGCAATCTCTGGCAAATGGCGATGGCCTGTTGCGGCATAGGCTTTAAAGCTCTCACCCGTTTCACTCATCAGAGTAGCAACGCTTGCCTTACGTCCTGCACCACTAACACCTGACTTCACATCGGCAATCAAATGATTAGTCTCTATCAAACCCTGTTCAATTAAGGGTAAAAAACCTAATTGCACAGCGGTAGGATAGCAGCCGGGACAGGCTATTAATGTTGCATCTACAATTTGGGCGCGGTTAATTTCTGGCAGACCATAAACTGCTTCACTGATTAAATCAGGGCAAGCATGCTTCATGCCGTACCATTTAGACCACTCATTCGCATCCTTAATTCTAAAGTCGGCAGATAGGTCGATTACTTTGACATTACGCACTAGAAGCTGCTCTGCCATTAGCATAGCCGTACCATTTGGTGTAGCAAAAAACACCACATCACAAGTTGCCAGTGACTCTACATCTGGCTTGGTGAAACTGACATTAATACTACCACGTAAGCTCGGATACAAGGCATCCACTCGCGTTCCATCATCAGAACGAGAGGTAACCACCGCAACCTCAACCTGACCATGTAATGCTAAAATACGAAGTAACTCTACTCCTGTATACCCCGTTCCCCCAACAATTCCCGCGCGAATCATAAACAAACCTATTGCAAAATATAGTAATGACAGTTATTTTAACTGAGAAATTGAAAAAATTAAGCTTCTAAAATTGAATCTGGCTAAATTTACGCTGGAACTTTAACCATACCAATCAATAACGCCGAAAGAGCAGGGGTTAATAAAACTATCCATGAATACACAACCGTTTATATTTAATCAAATTCATATTGAAGCGGCACGCAATGCCTCTGATGATTTTAACTTGTTCCATGACAAGCATAAGTGGCTACAAATCATGCATAATCCTTTTAAGGGGCCTATTGTTCTGGGCTTTCAGTTAAATGCAATGATTGAATATCAGCTTTATCTATACCGCACAGCGCATTATGAAAACCGCATTATTTCAGAAAATGGCTTACGGTTCAGTAATTACCAAATCACTTTTGTAAATGCCGTTCGCCCGGATCGAGAACTGTACCTAGACATAAAAAAAACAATTATTAAAACGATTCCTGAACTAACCTTATCCAACCGGATAACGATTAAATCCGATAATAAAACCGTTTTACTGGGTTCTAAAAAAGAAACTCAAAGGCCATTATTCCTGGCAGACACTGATCTATCAAGCTTACCTGATTTAAACTCATTACCGAACTGCTCTACGGTTCCAGGTAGCCACTATTTTTTAAAACGGAAATATATTAATAATGGCAATGCCAAAAATTTTTTATCAGGTTCGCTGGCGGAACAGTCGGATTACTTTGATGAAATAGATGGTCTAGCTGAATATCCGGAAATTTTTCCCTGCAGTTTAACGTCGGGGGCATTACTGAACAAAGCGCAAGTAGAAGACCGACATGATTTTAAACGCAACCCAATGGTTTATACATCGCATAGTATTTCTGTCAATCGGGAATATTTACGCCTATTGAAAAATAATGACAAATTACATATTCTGGTTAATCAATTGCCTGAATCAACATCAAGAACGCTGAACAATACGGGCATCATGTTACGTGTTTATGATTGCTTCGGCTTACTGGAAGACGCCAAAATTTTATTCAGGGCACGCTTATGCCTAGTGCCTCTGGAAGAATTACTCAATAACTTAGGAACTCGCAATAAATAACCCACTCATCTAGTTTCTCTTTTTGTCCGTCACCTTAATTAAGCACAAGTAAATTCCTATTACGCAAACCGATTGCTAAAAACCAGTTCACTACTATCCAATTGCCCACCCCTCGGATTTGCCTCCTGTGTAGCCTTGCCTATTGCCAGACAAAGCGCTATCACATGATCATCAGGTAAGTTGATCCATTGCCCCACTTGTTCAAAATCAAAACCATCCATCGGACAAGAGTCATAACCCATCGCTTTTGCCGCTAACATCAATGTCTGTGCTGCGATACCGCAGGAGCGCATTGCCTCATCTCTTTGCACTTGATCTTTACCGAGATAATATTGCTCAATTGCTGGCAATAGAAAATCCTGTATGCTCTGCTCGGCATTTGCCCAATAACGTTCAGGCTGTTTTTCCCAAGACTTTAAATCCGCACAGATCACAATAAATAAAGAAGCATCGGTTACCTGCGCCTGATCCCAGGCAGCAGTTCTAATCTGCTGCTTAAGTTTTGGCTCAGTTACATTAATAAAGCGCCAGTTCTGGATATTAAAAGCGGTTGGTGAAAGTAATGCCAATGAAAATAGCTCGCTCACCTCTTGATCACTAATGGCGTGACTTGCATCAAAATATTTAACGGCTCTACGTGTTTGTATTGCTTCTTTTGTTTGCATAGTTTTTCCTTGTACAATTATTTTTTATATAACAGCAATTTTCCTACCATCACATTAACTCACCCAATGAAAAGACTCGATAGACTTCATAAGCTGGCTCTTGATAAGGATGAACTTGCAATAGCGTTGTTACGACCTGCTTAATTAACTGATCATCACAAACCATTTCTACTTTATATTCACTGAGCCGGGTTATTTTATCGGATTCGCCAATAAAGGGCTGACTACCTTCCAATGGCTTAAATTGCCCTGCGCCTAAAACCTGCCAGGAACAACAATCATACTCACCAATTCTGCCTGCACCTTGTCCAAATAAGGCTGATTTCACCTCTTCAACATGGCTTTCTGGAACGAAAAAACTCAGTTTAAACATGGCTTAATTGTTGCTGTAAAAATTCAGGAATACGCTGCTCTAGCCAATATTGGGGTTGCAACGGGTTGTTTCCCGTAATAAAACCGACATGCCCACCTGCCTGAGTTGACTCCAATAATACAGACGAAGATAGCTCACTTACGTCAGGAATCACCGCTGGTGTCATAAAAGGATCATCTTGTGCCTGAATTAATAAAGTAGGCACAGTAATCGCTTTTAAAAACTGGCGTGAACTGGAACGCTGATAATAATCTTCCACATTAGCGAAATCATACAGCTGGGCAATTACGCGATCATCATATTGCCAAAATGAATTAATATTGTCCAGATCGCCTATCTGCCTGATTATCTCTGCTTCTGATGTTTTGCCTAAAGACTCCAGGTATTGCTGCTTTAAATGTAGATATTCTTTTAATTCACGCAATAAGCTAGCGCGATACAGCTTAGAAAAACCGCTATCCAGTTTGTTGGCGCATGCACTCAGCACCAGAGGAACCGACACTGCTGTTGCAGCAAACAACTGTACATCGTCGCCCTGCTCGCCTAACCATTTCAATAATACATTACCGCCTAAAGAGAAGCCGACTGCAGCCATTTTCGTATCCGGCTCACGGGCGTGCAGGGTACGATACAGAAAATCTATATCGCCTGTTTCGCCCGAGTGATAGCAGCGTGATGAATGATTATATTCACCACTACACCCTCTGAAATTCAGCGCGGCACTGCGCAAGCCTTGTTGTAATAGTACCTGCTGTAAGCCTTTTATATAGACCGACTGCGAACTACCCGTCAGGCCATGTAACAATATAACCAGCGGCTGATCTCCCTCGCCACAGAAATCAATATCTATAAAATCGCCATCAGCCGTCAGCAACCTTTCGCGCTTTAATACGGGGTTTACAGGTTTGCGTAATAAGGCCGGGTACAAAGTTTGTAAATGGGGATTATTTAACCACCATGCCGGTTTAAAAGTAGATTGAATTAACATCATTAAATGGAAGCTTGTCTATAACGAACCCTATGAATTCTAATTATCCTGGAGTAATCAACATTTACACAGATCCAAATTGATCTATACTTTACCTTAAGATATGCCTGAATCCGAAACTTCATTTTTAAAAGACACGTATCACCCTAACTTTGGGATCAATTTTTTTATCATTGCTTCAAAAACTACAAAGATAACGACTAGATTGTTGTTTTAATCTAGCCCCTTGTCTCAGGATAGTTTTCGCCTTATTTGAAAAACAACCATCAAATAAAGAGCGTAAAAATTATGACAACGAAATACTCACACGCAAGAAAAGCGGGGAGTCCCTACTTTTGCGAAAACTCATTTTGGACATCCAAGCCCACAACGCGGCAAAGGCTTAACGGGACTGATTAAAATCTACGATGCCCTGATTCGCCCTGCGTCCACTTATAAAAACTCTAGAGGTGTTTTTATTTAGTGACCACAAATGACTTGAAAATCATTTTTTCCTTGCGCCATAATACCCAGGTAGGTTTTTGCCATATCGCTGATGGGAGTACCATGGCGCTTAGGTAAACCCTGGTCAATTGCTTGTGCCTGAAAGGTATGTTTCTCTATGGCTACACCAATCAGAGCAACACCGGCGTGAGATATAATTTCTCTGTCAGATTGTTCTAATCGATAGGTACGCATAATCTTTTCCTATGATCAGTTTATTAACTTACCCTTTTGGTGAGTTAATAAACTGATCACAAAAACACATATAATACCTATATTACAATGGATTGAAGTGTTTTATGCTTTTCGAGTTTCGCAATCAGGTAATACCTATATAATCTCTCTTTATCTTGTTAATTCAACAACCAGATTAGAGGATTTTTTATGAGTAACCTTGTTCATATCGTTTGCCCTGAATGCTCAGCTATTAACCGAATACCTGCTGACCGGTTAAGTGATGATCCTCAGTGTGGTAAATGTCATCAGGTAGTTTTTTCTGCGCATCCAGTAGACTTGACTGCCCGCAATTTTCAGCAACATATGCAGCGTAATGATATACCCGTGCTTATTGATTTCTGGGCTCCCTGGTGTGGTCCTTGCAAAACGATGGCACCTGCTTTTATACAGGCAGCAGGACAACTGGAGCCGGCAGTACGTCTGGCAAAACTTAATACCGAAGCAGAACAGTCGATTGCCGGGCGGTTCGGAATTCGCAGTATTCCTACCTTAGTGCTCTTTCAAAATGGCAAAGAACTGGCAAGACAGGCGGGGGCCATGAGCACCCAGGCTATTGCTATAATATTAAAGGCGGTGTGGGTAAAACGTCAACGGCTGTAAATCTGGCTTATATTGCCGCACAGCAGGGCTATAAAACATTGGTATGGGATCTAGACCCACAGGGCGCCAGTAGTTATTATTTTAGAGTCAAGCCGAAAGTCAAAGGCGGGAGCAAACAGTTAATTGCTGGCGACCGGGATTTAGATGGCTTAATTAAAGCAACGGATTTCGACAACCTGGATTTGTTGCCTGCAGATTTTTCTTTCAGAAACCTGGATCTTGTGCTGGATGAGCGAAAAAAACCCACCCAACGCTTAAAAAAACTCCTCAGCCCGCTGGCTGAAGAATATGACCTTATTATTCTCGACTGCCCGCCAAATATATCCTTATTGTCCGAGTCCATTTTCGCAGCCTCAGATATTTTGCTCTCTCCTATTATCCCTACAACTCTCTCTTTGCGCACATTGGAGCAATTAAAGAAATATATTAAAGATAATAAACTAAAGCACTTACAGTTAGTTCCTTTTTTCTCTATGGCAGATAGACGCAAGAAAATGCACCGGGAAATTATTGACACATTAAGTGAAAAACATCCTGATGTTCTGTAGACCGCTATTCCCTACGCCAGTGATATAGAGCGCATGGGACTAGAACGTAAGCCTTTAGGTGCCTACCTCAAAAGAGGCCGTTGTACAGAAGCCTATCAGCAATTATGGCAAGAATTATTAGCCCGAATGAATAATCACGAGACTTAAGCAGCCTCAATAGACCCTGGCATCAAAGGCACCCTTTCCAAAATAGATAAGCGACAAAACCAGTCCAACTTAGCAGCAACAAAGCCCATGCCAGATAACTCTGACGATAAATAATCTCAATATCTAGTTCAGGTATTGAGTTTTTATCCAGCTGGTTTAATTTCCCAGTCACTTTTTTAAGCTTCTTGTTTAATTCCCGTGACCTTTCTTTTTGCTGCTTTTTATACAGCTCGATACCCTTCTGAATCCCCTGCGCTATTAGCTTGCTCTGCTCTTTTGTTTGCCCAGGTCGTTGCGTCGCCTTAGCAATTTTCACAGACTCATCAAGCGTTTCTGGGGATGTTTTTTGTTGTTTTGAATATTTACTCATCTTATTAATAACTCATCGTCGCAGGAGACTAAATCAAACGTATTTTATTGTAACGTAAAATTCAATAAAGCAAGGAAAATCTATTATGTGCTAGCGCCCTTAACCTAGCTTTCCTCGCAGCAGAAGCCAATAAACTACAACAACTTTGAACGCATTCTATAAGCATGTAAGCTAAATGTTTTTTGAATATATAGCCGCTGCAACCAGCGCTTGTCCCAAGGCAATCCCGCCATCATTAAGCGGATATTTCTCAGCAGACAGCACAGTTTTTCCCTCTAGTTTTAATTTCTCTATCACCGATTCCAATAACAGACGGTTCTGAAATACCCCACCACTTAATACTGTAATGATTCAAAGTAACCAGGAACTGCAAAAGAGGCTAGATGCTATGAAACATTATGACCCACATAACGTTGCTATTATATTTCTTAATCTTGATGACACTGCAAATGGCTGTATTGAAAAGTCTGGCCACACTATTGAGGAGTTAAAGCGTTGTGAAATTGTGCATGTAGTTGTGGGGTTTGATGGCGATGAAGAGGTTACAATGAAAAACGATAAGTTAAGTCGTGAAATTAGTGAATTGCTTGCATGTGATTAACCAACTTTAAGGCTTAGCCAGGCTAGGGTTTTTTTGCAATCAAGGTTAGATGGTTTAAGGGTAATTATAACCATCCTACCCTAAAGACGTTTTTAGCCAGAATTTTAGCCACAACGCTTTTTGAGAGAATTTATTGAATTGAACTTTTATGAGTTACCATCTAAAACAGGAGC
>DUBW01000066.1:536-2283 GCA_012960135.1 Methyloprofundus sp. | reverse complement strand
TGATTCGCCGCGAGGTGAATCGATTTTTGTGACATGGAGTCCCAAAATCTTTATTGATGCGAGCGCATGGCGCGCCTAGATGTACAGGCTTGTGTGGTGTCGCTCAATTTTTCTCGCTAGGCTGCGCGAGAGGTCAAGACGACAGTTAATGTGTCTACACGGTCTTGGCTGAGAAACTGTGGTCTTCGGACTTGGGTCATGATATTCAGGAATAATACGCAGGGGTACTCAGGCAATACAATGGGTTTTAACCCACTAAGGCTGGAAATTTTTTAACGCTGTTTTCTCCGGATCCCGGCTAAGTTGGGTATGTTAATTTACAGCAATGGGCTGATGATTGCTGAGGTGAATAGTCCTAAATAGCCGGCAGTTATATGCAGACAGCATAGTTGCCTCTTTATACTACAACTGATTTGGCAATAACTGGGGTTCTTAGTGTCATGGATGTAAGCTGTTAATGACTTAAAAACCGAGTCATTAATGCTTGAATAAATTCAGTAAAGCCCGTGCAGAAAACAGAAATTATGAGTGATTTAACCAGAAATAGCAGATAAAGCGCATTTGCTGTCTTAATGACATCGACTAACCCCCCTGAGTAGGGGATACCTAAAACAGCCGCAACTGGGTAGCATAGTAACGATAAGTGATCTTGATTAATACTGGCTTTTAATGATTATTCAGTCTTTACCGGCAGCATATTCACAGTGCTTATCTAATGGAGTCAGGCTTTCCCATGGCAAGGCTGAGGACTGCTAGAATCAGAAAGGCGGCCCAGCGACTATTTAATCAAGGCGGTGTTTAAATGATCCAAAGCACTGAAAGTTGCGGGAGAAAACGTAGCTGTTTAAATGGTCTATGGGGGTCATTGCTGGCTTGGAATTGATCAATAGCGCGCATAAAGGAATAGCACTTGTGGAGGATGAAGGCAGTAGAGCAATCTATTTTTAACGCCTTGATTTAAGGTAATGCCCCAAAATAAACATTAAGCCGCTAGAAATAAATACAATTTGTAAGTGTTTACCTACATGAGATTAGGGTAAAATGAGCCTTAATCAAGGAACAGCTAACACTCAATGTGTCTGGTGAATAAGAAATAAGAAGATAAAGATGAGTCAGGGGCAAATGGTATTTACTACGCTGTAAACCGCGTGAAGACAGCCGTGCAGAGCAGCATTTGTTAAATCAACAATTTACTATAATTCGTTGGTCAATCGTTCTTGTGAATAGACAATCTTGCTTACCCTGATGCAATAGGGTATTTACTCTTTACTACGCCAATGCTTGGTAATACGATTGGTCTATTGCCGTACATTATGACGGCAGTAACACTCTATTCAACGGTTATTTTCCAGAATCACCATGCATAAGAAGCAGAAATGAAGCGTCAAAAGCGTAATCTTTATCTGATGGCGGCGGCCTTTTTTTTCCTTTTCCACCCTTTCCCTGTTGTTATGGTGCTGTATTGGGTTTTGGCTAATGTTTTTCATACTGTCCAGCAACAGATCATCAAGATTTAAGCGGAAAACTTATTGTTATCGAAGGCAGTTCTAATGAGGGGTTCGAGGCCATAAAATTGCCTACTGAGAGAGATGTTTTGATTGATGTATCGTAGATACTTTTAATCGAGGAAGTAGGAATGCCATCGGAGATGTTGATGGCATATTAAATAGCGATCGCTGTCAGCCCCGGACGGGGTGATAGTCTCCAGAAGGCGCAGGGAAATTTGCCAATCTGAAGTGTGCGAGTA
>DUBW01000066.1:0-423 GCA_012960135.1 Methyloprofundus sp. | reverse complement strand
TCGCCGCGAGGTGAATCGATTTTTGTGACATGGAGTCCCAAAATCTTTATTGAGGCGAGCGCATGGCGCGCCTAAATTCTTTGGGTTCTGAAGGACTTAAAAAATTAATTAAACGCGTATTAATCAATAATGATTCTCAAGTAGATACGAAAATAAATAGACGGATTATACATCCGCTGTCAGCCTCGGACGGGGTGATAGTCTCCAGAAGGCGCAGGGAAATTTGCCAATCCGAAGTGTCCGAGTAGCACGCGAGGGAGGCTAAAATTTTATCCCGACTAGTCGTCAAGCTATTTGTGGGAGCCTTGACTATGCGGTTTTTGGGCAGGCTCGAGGCGTACGCAGGGCGCGCCTAATGGCGAATGATATTCAAAATGTGGCAGATAAAGTGTATACGCGGGATTTGTTTAGCAATGATTAACG
>DUBW01000065.1:20079-72793 GCA_012960135.1 Methyloprofundus sp. | reverse complement strand
GTTTATGATTGAGTTCGAAGACCGCTTAGTCGATTATATTTAAACCAGGCAGTTACACAGAATTATTTACAGGCCCCTAATAGACACTATAGTTATTCTTCAAAAACTTCGCTAATAATCGGATAATCAAAAACTACGCTATATACTTATTTGTGGCATCAGGCTTAGAATTTTCTCAATATTACTCAGAGGGTTTTTAATCTTGGTAACAGACCTCATTACAAAGAATGCTAATGTAACATTTATTCTTGAATCTCCTCATAGTGAGGAGATGTCAAATGATATACCCATTCCTTTATTAGGGAAGTCTGGAGCTGTTTTTAGTCGAATTTTATTGAAAAATAAAAAAGAAGCTGCAGGCTTACAAATTCAGAAAGGAAATATCTTATATTCAGTAATGAATACGTTTCAAATGCCTTTGCAGTTATCAGCTCAAATGAAATCATTACATTTAGCGATAAAAGCTGTTGGCTTCAATAGCCGCACTCAATACAAAAACGATTTAAAATGCCTCTTTAAATCTAATGAAATAATTTTTCCTATTTTGGATGACTACAAAGGAAGAGTTTTCACTGCTATTAATACGATGCCAAATAATAGCCTTAAATTTGTAGTTTGTGGTTTAATTGCGCAATCTTACTTTGAGTATGTCTTTACCGTGAGCAACACAAAATTTTCATCTAAATTTAATGCTCAAATAGATGGTAAATCCATAGAGGTTTTTTATATCTGGCATCCATCACCTAGTTCAGGTGAAAATGGAATTAGTGCATGGGAATTGAAAAAAATTCTTCCGCTATCAAAAAGCTTAAAGAATTTTCACGAGTCTAACTGACCTAATAAACCAAAAAGTTCATAACTTGATTATAAATTAAATCTATCGAGCCAAGCTTGATTAAAAGCCACTCACAAAAAAGCCCGATAACGTTTCCATTATCGGGCTTCTTATTTTAAAACATGCTTCCTACTTACGAAGCACGTTTCCTGAGTCTATCCAGCGCTCTTAATTGCATCATTGCGTTAGCTAATTGAGCTTGAGCTGTTGCATAATCAATCTTACCAGACTTATCTTCTAATGCTTCTTCTGCTTTAGCTTTTGCGTCTAACGCAGCTGCCTCATCAATATCTTTTGCTCTGATTGCAGTATCAGCCAGTACCGTCACTAAATGTGGCTGTACTTCTAATAACCCACCGGAAACAAAAAACTCCTGGGTTTCTGTATCGCTCACTTTGACGCGAACTTCACCCGGGTTTAGTTTAGATATTAATGGCGCATGACGTGCTGAAATACCTACTTCACCCAGCTCAGCTGGCGCAAAAACCATTTCTGCAAGCCCAGAGAAAATTTCTTTCTCTGCACTTACAATATCAACATGTACTTGCATGACCATAATGTTACCTATAAATCAACAGATTACATTCCTTTCGCTTTTTCTAGCGCTTCGTCTATGGTACCTACCATATAGAATGCCTGCTCAGGAAGTTCGTCAAATTCACCATCAATAATACCTTTGAAACCTGCAATTGTATCTTTTAAGGATACATATTTACCTGGTGATCCGGTAAAGACTTCAGCAACAAAGAAAGGTTGTGATAAGAAACGCTGTACTTTACGTGCTCTGGTGACCGTTAATTTATCTTCTTCAGATAATTCATCCATACCCAGAATCGCAATAATATCGCGTAACTCTTTGTAACGCTGCAAGATACCTTGTACGCCACGAGCAACATCATAATGCTCTTGACCAATAACCAAAGGATCTAACTGTCGACTACTTGAATCCAGAGGATCAATCGCAGGATAAATACCTAGCTCAGCAATTTGACGAGACAATACAACGGTTGCATCTAAGTGAGCAAAAGTTGTTGCAGGAGATGGATCGGTTAAATCATCCGCCGGTACATAGACCGCCTGGATTGAAGTAATTGAACCTGTTTTTGTTGAAGTAATACGCTCTTGTAATACACCCATTTCTTCAGCTAATGTAGGCTGATAACCTACTGCTGATGGCATACGGCCTAATAGTGCTGATACTTCCGTACCCGCTAGTGTGTAACGGTAGATGTTATCAACGAAGAATAATACATCATTACCTTCTTCACGGAAATATTCTGCCATAGTTAAACCCGTCAGGGCTACACGTAATCTGTTTCCTGGTGGCTCATTCATCTGCCCATAAACCAACGATACTTTATCAATAACGTTTGAATCGGTCATTTCGTGGTAGAAGTCATTACCCTCACGAGTACGCTCTCCAACCCCAGCAAATACTGAGTAGCCACTATGTTCGATCGCAATATTACGGATTAATTCCATCATATTAACGGTTTTACCTACACCGGCTCCACCGAACAATCCAACTTTACCCCCTTTAGCGAACGGGCATACTAAGTCAATAACCTTAATACCTGTTTCTAAAAGTTCATCCGCTGGTGCTTGATCTTCATAAGAAGGCGCTTCACGATGGATAACCCACTTCTCTTTTTCACCAATTGGGCCTTTTTCATCAATAGGGTTTCCTAGCACGTCCATAATACGCCCTAGTGTTTCTGTTCCCACAGGTACTTTAATGGCTTCACCTGAATTGCTTACTTCCAGGCCGCGCATTAATCCATCTGTTGTACCCATAGCAATTGCGCGAACTACGCCATCACCGATTTGTTGCTGAACTTCTAAAGTCAGCCCTGCACTTTCTACATTTAGTGCGTCATAAACTTTTGGTAACGCTTCGCGTGGAAATTCAACATCCACTACCGCACCAATAATTTGAACGATTTTACCCGAACTCATTGTGTCGTCCTCTTAAATACTGTGTTACGTTGCAAGCCTAAACCGCCGCAGCACCAGCAACAATTTCTGAAATTTCCTGAGTAATCGCTGCTTGTCTTGCTTTATTATAGACAAGTTGCAATTCATCAATAAGGTTACCAGCGTTATCTGAAGCACTTTTCATTGCAACCATTCTGGCTGCCTGCTCACAGGCGTTATTTTCAACCAAGCCTTGATAAACAATGGATTCTATATAGCGTGTTAGTAAATTTTCTAAAACTTCTTTGGCATCCGGTTCATATAAATAGTCCCAGTGGCCTTTTAGATTATCAGTTTCTAACTCACCTGCTACGACAGGAAGTAATTGGCTAACCGTTGGTTCTTGTGTCATGGTGTTAACGAATTCGTTGTACATGACATACAGTTCATCAATTGTGCCTGCATGATAGGCATCCAGCATCACTTTAATGACACCGATAACATCCTCTAAATGTGGCGTGTCGCCTAATTTAGCAGCCTGTCCAACCATATTTGTATCTAAGCGGCTAAAAAAACTCGCGCTTTTACCACCTATCGTACAAATATCGACTTCGATATTATCACCATCCCACTGGGTTAACTGCCTTAGTGTTTTTCTGAATAAATTTGAATTCAGACCACCACACAAGCCCCGGTCGGAACTAACAATAATAACACCGATCCGCTTTACTTCACGCTCAACCAGAAAAGGGTGTTTGTACTCAGGATTAGCATGTGCCAGATGTTTAATAATCTGACTAATCTTTTTTGAGTAGGGGCGTGTTGCCTCCATCCTTTCCTTTGTCTTACGCATTTTACTTGCAGCAACCATTTCCATTGCGCGCGTGATCTTCTGAGTATTTTTAATACTCGCGATCTTAGTACGTATTTCTTTACCAACAGCCATTTTTGGCCCCTTTTACCAGCTACTTGTTTTAATGAAACTTTCTATCGCAGTATGAATTCCCTGCTTGATTTCATCACTAAAATCGCCTTTCTCATTAATTTTCGTCATTAGCGCAGATTGCTCTGAACCCAGGTATAACTGAAGTGCATCTTCGAAATCACGGACTTTATTGATTTCTAAATCATCCAGGAATCCTTCGTTAGCTGCATAAAGAGAAACGGCCATTTGCGCAACAGACATCGGTGAATATTGATCCTGTTTCATCAATTCAGTAACGCGCTGTCCACGTTCAATTTGCTTACGTGTCGCTTCATCCAGATCCGAGGCAAATTGAGCAAAAGCTGCTAATTCACGGTATTGAGCTAAATCAAGACGAATACCACCCCCTAATTTCTTGATGATTTTCGTTTGCGCTGCGCCACCGACTCGAGAGACAGATAAGCCCGCGTTAACCGCTGGACGTATACCTGAGTTGAATAAATCAGACTCAAGGAAAATCTGTCCATCCGTAATTGAAATAACGTTAGTAGGTACGAATGCGGATACATCACCACCCTGCGTTTCAATAATCGGCAAAGCTGTTAATGAACCCGTTTTACCTTTTACTTTACCGCCGGTTAATTTTTCTACTTCATCCGCATTTATGCGTGATGCTCTTTCTAATAAGCGAGAGTGAATGTAGAAAACGTCTCCAGGATAGGCTTCACGACCTGGCGGACGACGTAATAGTAATGACATTTGACGATAAGCCCAGGCTTGTTTAGTCAAATCATCATAGATAATCAGCGCATCTTCACCTTTATCTCTAAAAAACTCACCCATTGAACATCCTGTATAAGGTGCAATGAATTGTAGAGCAGCTGATTCAGAAGCTGTTGCAGAAACGATGATGGTATGATCCATCGCGCCATGCTCTTCTAATTTACGTACCAAATTTGCAACTGAAGATCGCTTTTGTCCAATAGCCACATAGATACATTTAATGCCGGTATCTTTCTGATTGATAATCGCATCAATCGCTATCGCAGTTTTACCTGTCTGGCGGTCACCAATAATTAGCTCTCGCTGACCACGACCAACCGGAATCATTGAATCAATCGATTTCAAACCTAGTTGTACAGGTTGATCAACCGACTGTCTGGCAATAACGCCCGGGGCAATTTTTTCTACAGGAGATGTGAGATCAGTGTCGATTTCGCCTTTACCGTCGATAGGATTACCTAGTGCATCAACGACACGACCTAGTAATGCTTCACCAACAGGCACTTCTAAAATTCTACCGGTACATTTAACGATATCGCCTTCGGTGATATGCTGGTATGCACCTAACATAACCACACCAACAGAATCTCTTTCCAAATTCAAGGCCATGCCATAAGAATCGCCAGGGAATTCAAGCATTTCACCCTGCATTACTTCAGACAAACCATGTACTCTAATAATACCGTCAGTCACACTGACTACAGTACCTTCCGTATGCGCTTCGACGTTGACGTCGAAATTTTCGATCCGTTTCTTAATCAGATCACTTATTTCAGATGGATTTAATTGCATATTTTTTCTCAGTCTAAGCTGTTAGATCCTTTTAGCTAGTTGTTGAAGTTGACCACTGATAGAGCCGTCAATCACACTATCACCTGCTTTTACTAAATAGCCACCAATTAAAGTTTTATCAATACTAGCTGTGATATTTACTTTTTTATTGAGTTTCTTTTCTAGTGATGTTGCAAAGCTTTTCTCTTCTACCTTGGTTAAAGCATAAGCAGTTATAACGTCAACATCGACATAACCTTCATCTTCAGCTTTGTATTTCTCGAATAATTCCGCAATTTGTGGCGCTAATTTTAATCTGCCATTTTCTATTAACAGCTTAAGAAAATTATTAGCTTCCCCAGTGATTTGGTCCTGACAAATTTCCTGCAATAGTGCCGTTAATCTATCTTCCTCAACTCGTGGGTTATTCACAATTGCAGCTAAGCTCTCATCCTGTATGATGGCAGATAGAAGAGCTAAATTATCAGACCATTCCTGAGAATTGCCTAATTCTTTCGCTCTTTTAAATACTGCCTCTGCATACGGTCTTGCCAAAGTTGCTAGTTCACTCATTACGCTTGACCTAATTGCTCAGATACTTTGCCGAGTAGCTCTTTGTGCTTAGCGTTGTCAATTTCCTGCTGTAAAATCTGCCCCGCAGCTTTTAGCGCGAGGGCAGAAACTTCTTTACGCATTTGTTCTTGTGCTCTTTGCATCTCTTGTTCAATCTGCGCCTGAGCCGCTTCAATCATTCGTGCACCTTCCTGCTTAGCAGTGCCCTTCGATTCTTCAACGATCTCATTAGCACGTTTTTGTGCAAGATTAACAATATCGGCCGATTGTTGCTTCGCTTCTCTTAAAACGTTAGCAGCTTTTTTGGCTGCACGCTCCATATCTTCCTGGCCTTTTTCAGCCGCTGCCAATCCTTCAGCAATTTTAGATTTACGTTCTTCGATAGCGCCAATTAGTGGCGGCCAAATATACTTCATGGTAAACCATACCAGAAGCGTAAAGGTAATCATTTGACCGATTAGTGTAGCATTAATACTCACTAGCCTTCCTCACGTTGCTGTTAAAATAACTGACGAGTGTCTTATCCTGCAACCGCTTCAACAGCCGACAAGAATGGGTTAGCGAATGTAAAGAATAACGCCATACCAACACCAATCATAGTTACCGCATCCAATAGACCCGCAACAACAAACATTTTAACCTGTAACATAGGTACCATTTCAGGTTGACGCGCGGCGCCTTCAAGGAACTTACCCCCTAATAGACCGAAACCTATCGCAGTTCCCATCGCACCCATACCTAAAACCAGACCTACTGCAATAGCAGTCATACCTTGTACATCTGCAATCAACGCTGCAAGTTCCATAATACCTCCAAAAGTATTGTTAAAATAAAAGTTTAAATAGATTAGTCTAGATTAATTAGTGATCTTCGTGCGCCATACTTAGGTATACAATAGTTAATACCATAAAGATAAATGCTTGAAGAGTAATAATCAGAATATGAAATATAGCCCACGGAAAGCCCAACAGTGGCTGTATATACCAAGGCAGCAAAGCGATCAAAATAAAGATTAATTCACCCGCATATAAATTACCGAATAGTCGTAAGGCAAGTGATATAGGCTTGGCAATTTCTTCAACTAGCTTTAACAGCAAGTTAAACGGCATCATCCATGGGCCAAAAGGTGTACAGGTTAATTCTTTAGCAAAACCAAAGACACCTTTAATTTTAATGCTATAAAAGATAATTAACAGGAACACACTAATTGATAATGCAAAGGTTGCATTTAAATCAGTACTGGGCACAACACGCATATATTCCATGCCCATCATACTGGCAACAAGTGGCAAAATATCGACTGGGAATAAATCCATAAAGTTCCACATAAATACCCAGACAAAGATAGTCAATCCAAGGGGGGCAATTAGCTCACTTTTACCATGAAAAGTATCTTTTACCTGCTGATCAACAAACTCGATAATCATCTCAACAAAAGCCTGGCTCGTGCCTGGCACGCCGATAGTAGCCTTTTCAGCCGCCACCTTAAAAAACCAGATAAATAAAGCGCCTAAAACTGCAGAGAAAAACAAGGTATCTAAATGCAATGTCCAGAAACCTTCACCTACTGACAACGGTGTTAGATGGTGAACAATATAACCTGTTGCGCCTTCCGCCGCGTGCTCTTCACTAGCCATTTTTACTCGCTTTCAAAATTGTTAATATTTGCGTATCAATAACGCAAACCAAAAAACTGTTAATGCTGCCATATAGGCTGTTAATACAGCTAAAAAATCTATCCTGGGGTCTTGGAGAATTAGAGAAAATAGTATTGCCGTGAGAATTAATTTTCCAGATTCACCCGCATAAAATGATCGAACTATTTTTTTGGCTTCCTGTCCTTTGTGCTTATTGATTTTTCTTGCAAAATACCAATTAGGAATCAACGCCGCCAAACCGCCATACAGTGCAGACTTAGTACTGATGTAACTGCCAAACATAAAAAAACTTGTAACAACAAGCAAGGTAATAAATGCCTGTCCTACAAGAATCTTGCTTACAACAGAGATCTTTTGTATTTTTCTCACACAAAACCTCATCAAATAATAGAAGAATTATATCCACCCAAACACATTTAAGCAAGAAAGGATTTTCTGCTGCTCGTTAAAATTCAGCCTATTTTCCAATAGCTATGCGACATAACCACATAACCTGACAACAGCATTAACTTAGCCCATAATATTCTGAAAAAAAACGCCATCTACAACTGACACCATTCACTATAAAGCCTCAAAAAAGTCTATCACTAACCCTTAAGCCGAATCATTTCTTATCTCCAACCGTGAAACGATCCCCTCTAATTCATCCAGACTGTTATAACTGATGACTACTGAGCCCTGACCATTATGTTTATGTTTGATAATAGTTTTAGCACCAATAAAATTAGTAATCGCATCCTGCAAGTGCTGCGTATCTCTATCCATAACTCTTTCATGCGCTTGAACAGTAATATGCTCTTTGTTACCCTGTTTGTCTTTTTGCGCATCCTTGACCAATTTCTCAGTAACACGCACAGACAAACCTTGCTCGGCAACCTTGCTCGCCAAACTAAGCTGCTTTTCAGACTCCAATGTTAGTAAGGCCCGAGCATGCCCCATCCCAAGCCGGCCTTTTGCCAATAAGTTTTTAACTTCACTGTCCAGATCATTAAGTCTGAGCATATTAGTTACAGCCGCCCTAGACTTCCCAACCGAATCAGCCACTTGCTGATGCGTTAAGTCAAACTCTCCTATCAGTCTGAGAAAGGCTTCTGCCTCTTCTAGCGGATTTAAATCTTCGCGCTGAATATTCTCTATCAAGGAAATTGCGATAGCAGTACGGTCATCAATATTTTTTATCAGCACTGGCACATCTGCCAGACCGGCCAATTGCCCAGCACGCCAACGACGCTCGCCCGCGATGATTTCATATTTATTATACGCAACCTCTCTAACCACTATAGGCTGCACGATACCTTGAGATTTTATTGACTCAGCAAGCTCTTGCAGGCGCTCTGGATCAATATCTTTCCTAGGCTGGTATTTCCCGCGCTGCAGATGCTCTACCGGTAGGGTTTGAATGTCACTCTTGCCTTGCTCCTTAGCACCTAAATCACCCATCAGTGCGCCTAGACCTTTTCCTAGACCTCTTTTCTTTTCTGCCATAAGTTTAGTTATCTTCTTTTCTAATTAGCTCGCCTGCCAGAGCAATATATGCAATGGCCCCACGCGAACTTTTATCATATTGCAAAACGGGCATTCCGTGACTAGGCGCTTCTGCCAACCTGATATTTCTGGGCACACAGGTGCGAAATACTTTATCTGCAAAATACTCAAGCAATTGCTCGGATACATCTTTAGTCAGGCGACTGCGCTTATCATACATAGTGCGCAAAATACCTTCCAGGTATAACGATGGATTTGCCGTTTCCTGAATATTACGCAAGGTATCCATTAATGCCGACAAACCTTCCAGCGCATAATACTCACATTGCATAGGCACCAAAACACTATGCGCTGCGACCATGGCATTCAAAGTCAGCATATTCAATGAGGGCGGACAATCAATCAGAATATAATCATATTCACCCTCGACCTGCTGTAGTGCCGCAGCCAGCCGACGCTCACGCTGCGTCATCTTCATTAACTCCACTTCCGCTAGCGTTAAATCCGCATTACCCGCGATCACATCAAAACCCACCTCGGGCACCTGAATAATCATTTCCGACAAAGGCACGTCTTCAATCAACAAGTCACAGCTTGAATAAGCCACATTTGCCTTATCAATACCACAACCCATAGCCGCATTTCCCTGTGGATCCAGATCAATCAGCAGCACCTTGCGCTTAGCCGCAGCTAAAGATGCCGCTAGATTGACGCTTGTCGTAGTTTTACCTACGCCACCTTTCTGATTGGTTACCGCTATTATTTTTGTCATATCTTATTTATTCGTAGTACGCATCGCTCAGTCTCAACACCTGGAAGCACAATAGAATTAACTGTGTAGCTGCGCTGTATGTTTTTTAGTTCAGCTTCGGGACTCTGTCCTTTCATAGCAATTAAAACACCCTCCGCTTGCAATAGATGTTCAGTTAAATTCATTATGCCATCAACACTGGCAAAGGCTCTACTTAAAACCGCATCATACTCACCAGCACGCCCCAGCTTTTCAACCCGACTATGCACGACTTCCACATTGTTTAATTTTAATTCCAATACAACCTGCTGCACAAACCGCGTTTTCTTGGAATTACTATCCAGCAAGGTAAATTGCACTTCAGGCATCAAAATCGCGAGCGGAATACCTGGCAGACCTGCACCGGTACCTACATCAATAATTTTTTGGCCGGTAACATAGGGTAATATTGCCAGACTATCCAGGATATGCAGGCGCAGCATTTCATCACGATCACGAATGGCAGTGAGATTATAAGCCTTATTCCACTTCTGAATCAGGCTTACAAAAGCTAGCAATAAATCAATTTGCGCAGGGCTTACATCCAGCCTCAAGTACTCTATTCCCTTAATCAGTAACTGTCGTGAGTCATCCATTTTTCTTTTTCATATAGATAAGCAATAGTGAAATAGCAGCCGGGGTTATCCCAGGTATTCTAGAAGCTAGCCCCAGCGTCTCAGGGCGCTGCTTAATAAATTTCTCACGCGCCTCATTAGAAAGTCCCTTGACCAGATTAAAGTCTAAGTCATCCGGAATTTTTAAATGATCATAACGTTTAGCTTTATCAATATCCTGCTGCTGACGCTCTATGTAACCAGCGTACTTAGCCTGCACCTCCACTTGCTGCGCTACTTGCTCAGTGACATCTAGCCCCTCGGCAAAACTCATCAAGCGGACTACATCAACCTCAGGACGGCGTAATAAATCCATTAAATTGACTTCCCTGGATAATGGCTTACCCCAGATTTCTGCCACCCGTCCGGCATCCGGACTATCCTTTCTTATCCATTTGGCTTGTAATATATCTTGCGTGCGGATAATACTTTCCTGCTTTTCACTGAAAAATTGCCATTGCTGCTCGCTTACCAGGCCTAATTCTCGACCTTTCTCAGTTAAGCGTAGGTCTGCATTATCTTCACGCAATATTAATCGATATTCAGCGCGACTGGTAAACATTCGATACGGCTCTATCGCCCCGTTTGCAATCAGGTCATCAATCATGACCCCGATATAAGCCTCATTCCGCCCAGGGCACCAACTCTCTTTACCTTGCGCCTTGCGGGCAGCATTCAGACCGGCAATCAAACCCTGCGCGGCCGCCTCTTCATAGCCTGTCGTCCCATTAATCTGTCCAGCAAAAAACAGGCCTTGCATATGTTTTGTTTCCAGAGAAGTCTTCAAATCCCTGGGATCAAAAAAATCATATTCTATTGCATAGCCAGGGCGCACAATTTCTGCCCGCTCAAAGCCTTGCATAGACCTTACAAACTGGTACTGCACATCAAAAGGCAGACTAGTCGAAATGCCATTAGGATAATACTCATTAGTATTTAATCCTTCAGGTTCAACAAAAATCTGGTGCGAAGTACGCTCCGCAAAACGCACTACTTTATCTTCAATTGAAGGACAATATCGCGGACCAACACCTTCAATTTCACCCGTATACATAGGTGAACGGTCTAGCCCGCCACGAATAATATCATGGGTTTTTTCATTGGTGCGGGTAATATAGCAAGGAACTTGTCGAGGATGCTGGCTAGCACTGCCCATAAATGAAAACACCGGCACTGGCGTATCTCCATGCTGCTGTTCTAGTTGTGAAAAATCTATCGTGCGCCCGTCAATACGCGGTGGCGTGCCTGTTTTCAATCGACCTACCTTAAAAGGCAGTTCGCGTAAGCGCTCAGCCAAAGCAATCGACGCAGCATCTCCTGCGCGACCACCGGTATAATTCTGCAAACCGATATGAATTCTGCCGCCCAGAAATGTACCTGCGGTCAAAACCACTGACTTTGCTTTAAACTGCAAACCCATTTGAGTTTCCACCCCAATGACCGTTTCTGCCTCGACCAGCAAGTCCGACACCACCTGCTGAAACAACATCAGGTTTGGCTGATTTTCCAGAGTATTTCTGATGAATTGCTTATAAAGCTCTCGATCTGCCTGCCCCCGAGTTGCTCGAACCGCAGGTCCTTTACTGGCGTTTAAAATACGAAAATGTATGCCAGCATGGTCAATTGCTTGCGCCATTACACCACCCAGCGCATCGACTTCCTTGACCAGATGCCCCTTACCAATACCGCCTACCGCCGGATTGCAACTCATCTGACCCAAAGTTTCAATACTTTGCGTTAATAATAGTGTTTGCGCACCTGTGCGCGCCGCTGCTAAAGCAGCCTCCGTACCCGAGTGACCACCTCCGATAACGATAACATCAAATTCTTTTGTAAATAGCACAGACTTATTTTAAAATTGAACAAAACAGTATTTTAATACTGTTCGCAGGAGTTTTGCACAAAAGAAATGATTTTATCGTCAATCAATAAGGTGCTGTTCGATAAAAAAATGCAAAAAGCAGCCGAAAAACAACGCGCCTGAGCCCAAAAACTTGGTCACTAAACATGCACATTATTTTAACAAGACATTATTTTCAAAGATAAGAGCAAGTACCAACGCAAAGCTAAACACAAATCCTTCAATCCATTTTTTATACGATGCATGTATTCTATAAAAAATGGAGTAAGCTCTTTTCAATATTATCACCCATTTTCTTAAGCTTTCCTTCCCTACTGCGCCAAGCAATTTTAAGGTAATTACTTAAATTAACGCACTCTGAATGGCATAAGTTCAATAGAATTATGCTGCCGAAAGTACAGAGCAATTTGAAGGCTTACTTAATAACGGGGATTACTGGGCGACTCATAGTCAACTCGCTCCCATTATAAAAGTAGCTAAGACGATTAAGAGGCATTGGGATGGTATTATCAGCTGGAAAAAGAGTCCCATTAATAACGGTATTTTGGAAGGACTAAACTCGGCTTTACAGGCGGCAAAAAGACAAACGAAAGGATATAAAATACGGCACTTCAGAACAACTGCTTATTTACTAACTGGAAAAATAGATTTTTCTAAAATAAATGCTAATTGCTTGCTCACTTGAAATTCAAAAGAGCCAGTATTATTCTGAGGTATTGAGAAACGAGGAACTAATTGAGATATTACAGCTCAAGTTTAAGAGCTATTTTACATAAAAAAGCCCAGGAAAATATCCCGGGCTTTTTTTATAAAAAAATTTCTTACAAAGAGATAGAGCTAGAAACTTTTTGCTGGCTACCATCTGGATCGTCCATGCAGCCTGTTCCGCCGATTAACATTAAAGAGATAGCTAGTAGTGATAATACTTTTTTCATGTCATCCTCCTCAGGATAGAAATTATTATAATTGTTGTTAGTTCTTGTGTACTAATGAAAAGCACGGAACAATTTATATCATGACAATAGTTTTGACGCAACACCATTTTTTTTAAAGTTGAATATCACTCCTCGCGCACTCAACGGATAAAAACATAATTCCTTGCTCCACAAAACCCTACCTACAAAACATATACATTTGATATTAAACATAATATCTCTATTTAATCGCTTGTAAATTTAACTGATAATGCTTGTTTTTCCAGGTCACTATACCGATATTTTTCCACTCCCCAGACAAGTTATCCTTGCGTAAATTGAACACCCACTGCTCAGGCGAGTGAATTTCCTTATGTTTAATAAGAAATCGAGCGTTATTAAGGTCTAAGCCCACCTTGGTTCCCCAGAATGCCGTCACTTTCATAATAAATTTACTCAACCTAGCGGAATTAATTTTCGGTGTCACGGCAATATTCGCCCACATTGAATGCACTCTCCCCCAGTTTGGCGCTAACATTCTGCCTTGCTCATTAATAAAGGGAAGCCACTGCTCCCGCCCCTCTTTATCAATATAGCTAATCGCCAGCAGATCATCATAGCCCTCAAAATGATCATGCAGGTATAGCGCATGAGGCGTAATGCCTAAAAAAGTTGTCGATAGCATTAACACTGCATTACTCAATATTCGTGCTTGATTGGCAAGCGGACTTTCAACACTGGATAAGTCATAAAAGCGGTACAAAAACCCATAGTGAATAGTGCTATTAAGTTGTAGCAACAGCAGTACCATAAAGATTTTGGCCATCCTAAACCTAAATTGCTTTGGCTTTACTCTTGCATAGCTCTCAAAAATACGGGTATACAAGTCGACTGGCAAGGCGCGAGCCACCACTGAGGGCATACATGACTCATCACATACATTACGCGCACGGTTATCGGCAATACGGCGATATATAGCTTTAGTTAGATGATAAACCCCTGGCATCCGCATCAACCAGGCAAAAACAGCCAGATAACGCATTTTCTGGAAGACCTGAATATAGGTATCAACCCCTGCGTAAACCCGCCCTTCTAAATCAACTGCGAATAAGTCTGTCAATAAAACCTGCTGGTCATACTTTTGTAACTGCGGCGCTGTATCTGCCTGCGTCTGCAAATCTTTAAATGCAACTGCCTGCAGCAAATCAAAATGATTAATAATCGTTGCGGTACGGTTGCATAACGGACAATCACCATCATAAAACACGGCCAACTGAGGTGCTTGGTAAATAAGCTTATTAGCCAATGTCTTCCACCAGGAAAATGGCACCATTAAGATATATACGGATAACATTCCCAGACCAAAGGGGTAAATATTCAAGCTAATGGTAATTCCAATGTGCAGACCTGCACCAACCAGTAAATAAATGGGGCGCAAGCAGCGACGATTAAAGAAAAAAATAAACGTAAATTGAAATACCAAAATCAGATAGCCGATGCTTTTTTGTAACACCTCCTGATTTAGCATCCACGACAAATCTAATGCCGACATATAGTAAGGCATAGAAGACGGCAACCACCCCCCCAAGCCATTTAACCAATGCGGTGCAAACAGTTTATGTACTGCAGAATCAAAATACAGGAAGCCCAGACAAATTAATACCGGAAATATCAAGCTCAGAGTACTACAGGTTTTAGGCAAAACCGGAATATTCTGATACTTAAATTGTAACTTATAGCGCAAGTTATCGATCGAAACAGCGCGAGCAATGGGCATAAAGATAAGAAAAAATCCGACCCCGATCATAAATAAGTCAAACCCCCCATCGAAATCTCGCTGCATCGGCGTAAAATTGACAAAGACTATCCAGAAAATATAGTTTGCTATGATAGCGCTTTGACTTCGATAGCCAACAATAATACAACCCGCTACTATTGCCCACAACCCTAAGAACAGCGGAATCATCGGAAACTCCACATCTACATAAGGGATAGGGTCAAAAATAAGGTGGTGAAAATAAAATAGAAAGATAATTTCCTGAAACGCCACAATTCCGTACAGAATACGAAAAATACCGATAATAAAGGCAGGCGCTGGACACTGATGGTAGCGCTCAATAACACGCGAAATAGTACTTAGCATTTAATATTCTCTAGTATTACAAAAATACTACAAATTATAATGGAATATCGCCTAGCAGGTCGACTTTAGGAAGTCAGCGATGATTTTGGAGGCTTAAAAAAGTTCGCAAAGAATTAAATAACGAAACCTATTAATAACAGATTACTACTAATAATTCCTCCTCAAAATAAACCACAAATCCTTATAAGGCCATGGTTAATCAATGTTTCGAGGATTGTAATACGGCTTATTACTGAACATATAAAACAAAAGTAGCAGGCACAAAAAAGCCTGTGAGTATAAACTGACAGGCTTTAAAGTATTGCTAAAAAACGAAAAACTTATTCGTCGTCTTCGTGTTCAGCGAAAACCCATTTTACGAAGAAATAACCACCAGCAATAACTACTGCTGCAACGGCCATGCCCGCAGGCTCTTTTAACATTTCTGTAACGTCTAATATAGCACCCATGAGTGTCCTACCTTCTGTATTTTATTATAGTTATTACGTCATAAATATGACTGTAAATGAACTTTCAATTATACTAGATAAGTCGTTGAAGTCAAGATGTTCTTGCCCCTGACGGTCAAGAACATCTTATCCCAGGTTTTTTTAGAGCCCTTTAACAAGAGCTCTGCCTAAATCAATGGCCATATTTTTTACTGATAAATTGCCAGAGTAAAGCCTAGATGTTTATAATGATTGATTCTTGACTGTGTGCTTTAATTTTCACAAGAATAATCTTGCAAGGCCAGGATTTTTTAAAATAACAATAAATTTAAGGGGATAAACATGTTTGGTGGTGTATTAACAATATTGGTTGCGATCTGGGTATATAGAACTGCCGTACGGGCAAAATCTGGGAACGTATTATTCTGGACAGCAGGGGCAGCAGTTTTGTTTATTGTCGTTCAGGTACTTTTTTACAATATAAATATATTTATTATTGATGGCTACGGTAATGATGTAGGTAGTGAATATGACCGCGACCTGACTGATATTGGCGACCGGGTAACAAATAGTGGTGGTAGCGGTGGCATCCAAGAGGGCTTCTTTGGTACCGTATTAGGCGTTCTTTTTGAAATTATGCCTCTATTTATGGGCTGGTTAAGCGTTGCCTTTATGAGAACAAAATTTTTGCTAAAAGAAGATCCTAAGAAAATAGGCAATCTTGTTAGTGGGATTAAAGAAGTTTTTACAGCTATTATCAAAAGCTTCAAAACATCAGAATAATTTTTCAGGCACAAGATACCAATAAAAGCCTAGTTTTTAACTGGGCTTTTTGCTTTACAAGATAAAGAATAATAGCAGTTGAAAGCTTAATTTCTATAGAATAAATGACACTATCGCGACCAGCATTAAAATAAACAATACTGTCGCAATTGCCCCAACTATCAGATAACTAGACAGTGAACCGTGATCAAAGTCTCTTTCCCGATTTGCATCGCTTTGCACGCCAATAAAGGCCGCAAGCACACTTTGGATTATCTGTTTAAGTGTTGGCTTAGGCATGCCCCCTCCGTAAATTTTTAGTAATTATATTAAGCTGTGTAAGTAAAGCACCTTTACCCTTACTAAGCAATCCCAATAGCTACAACTTCAAGCGACCCTCATGAACAAAAAAGAATTTCTAACCCAGCAGCTTTCTCAACGAATTTTATTTTTAGATGGCGCTATGGGCACAATGATTCAAAGCTACCATTTGGAAGAACAAGATTATCGAGGTGAGCGTTTTAGAGACTGGGACTCTGATTTAAAAGGTAATAATGATTTATTATCACTGACCCAGCCGGATATTATTAAAGCCATTCACAAAGCCTACCTGGATGTCGGTTGCGATATTATTGAAACCAATACGTTTAACTCCACTACGATTGCCATGGCTGACTACAATATGCAATCGCTGGCTTATGAAATTAATTTTGAGTCGGCAAAAATAGCTA
This sequence comes from Methyloprofundus sp., assembly GCA_012960135.1. GTDB lineage: Bacteria > Pseudomonadota > Gammaproteobacteria > Methylococcales > Methylomonadaceae > Methyloprofundus. The sequence continues at coordinate 55,606 of DUBW01000065.1, read as the reverse complement.
AACAGGCAGCCGAAGAAGCGACCCAGCAAACCCCAGATAAACCAAGATTTGTTGCAGGCACATTAGGGCCAACTAACAGAACAGCTTCAATGTCACCTGATGTCAATGCTCCTGCGTTTCGTAATGTCAGTTTTGATGCATTAGTTGAAGCTTATAGCGAAGCAGTAAAAGGTCTGGTTGACGGTGGTACCGACATACTGTTGATTGAAACAGTCTTTGACACGCTTAATGCCAAAGCCGCAATCTTTGCCATAGATAGCTATTTTCAAGAGCATGACATCGAATTGCCAGTCATGATTTCAGGCACTATTACGGATGCATCCGGGCGTACTCTTTCAGGACAAACTGCGCTTGCATTCTGGAACTCACTGAGTCATATCAAGCCCATTTCAATTGGCTTTAACTGCGCTCTAGGCGCGCAAGAAATGCGTCAATATGTAGAAGAATTATCCAGCCATGTTGACACATATATCTCAGCCCACCCGAACGCAGGCCTACCCAATGAGTTTGGTGAGTACGACGAATTACCTGAAGATATGGCAGCAGAAATCGCTGACTGGGCAAAACAGGGCTATCTTAATATTATCGGCGGCTGTTGCGGAACGTCTCCCGAATATATCAAAGCCATTATTGATGCAGTTAGCCCATATCCACCTAGAAAAATACCAGAGATAGAAACGCGCTGCCGACTTGCAGGGCTCGAGCCATTTTCTATCGGTGCAGATTCACTCTTTGTGAATATCGGTGAACGTACCAATGTCACAGGGTCTGCCCGATTTAAGCGGCTGATTGTTGATGAAGACTATGAGACCGCGCTGGATGTCGCGCGCGAGCAAGTCATAAACGGCGCCCAAATTATTGATATCAACATGGATGAAGGCATGCTGGAATCACAAGAAGCGATGGTGCATTTTCTCAACCTGATTGCATCTGAGCCTGACATTTCCAAAGTCCCGATTATGATCGACTCATCAAAATGGGACATTATTGAAGCCGGATTGAAATGCATTCAAGGTAAAGGCATCGTCAACTCGATTTCCATGAAAGAAGGCGAAGAAGCCTTTATATATCACGCCAGATTAGTACGTCGCTATGGAGCGGCAGTCATTGTCATGGCTTTTGATGAACAAGGGCAGGCAGATACCTTTGCCAGGAAAGTGGAAATTTGCCAGCGCGCCTATAAAATTCTAGTCGAACAAGTCGGCTTTCCACCCGAAGACATTATTTTTGACCCCAACATCTTTGCAATCGCTACCGGCATAGAAGAGCATAATAATTACGGCGTAGATTTTATCGAAGCCACCCGTGAAATTAAACGCCGCTGTCCCCATGCCTTGATTTCAGGCGGGGTATCTAATGTCTCCTTCTCGTTTCGCGGCAACAACCTGGTACGTGAAGCAATCCATGCAGTATTTCTCTACCATGCAGTTAAAGCAGGCATGGGTATGGGAATTGTCAATGCAGGACAACTTGCCATCTATGCAGATATCCCCGATGAATTACGCAACACTGTAGAAGATGTAGTACTTAATCGCGACCCAGAGGGAACGGATAGACTATTAGAAGCTGCTGAAAAATATCGCGGCGATGCCGCTGTTAATAAAAAAGAAGACTTGGAATGGCGCAAGCTACCCGTCAACAAACGCCTTGAGCATGCACTTGTTAAAGGAATCACTGATTTCATCATAGAAGACACCGAAGAAGCCCGTCACCAGGCAGAAAAAACTTTACATGTGATAGAAGGCCCTTTAATGGACGGCATGAATGTGGTCGGGGATTTATTCGGTGAGGGTAAAATGTTTTTACCACAGGTCGTAAAATCTGCCCGGGTCATGAAAAAGTCGGTCGCCTATTTAATGCCCTATATGGAAGCCGAACAATCTGGAGAGATCCAGACCAACGGAAAAATCCTGATGGCGACAGTCAAAGGTGATGTGCATGATATCGGCAAAAATATCGTCGGCGTAGTATTGCAATGTAACAACTATGAAGTGATCGATATCGGCGTGATGGTGCCTACGCCGCAAATATTACAGGTCGCTAAAGAGAAAAATGTCGATATTATCGGCTTAAGTGGCTTGATCACCCCATCACTAGAAGAAATGGTGCACGTTGCCAAAGAAATGCAGCGCCTCAACTTCAAAATACCCCTGCTGATTGGCGGAGCAACCACCTCGCGCGCCCATACCGCAGTAAAAATTGAAGAGCATTATTCAGGGCCAACCATTTACGTGCCAGATGCCTCGCGTGCCGTGGGTGTCGCATCGAATTTACTCAGCGCAGAGCATAAAGCGGCTTATGTGTTAGGCATTAAAGAAGAGTACGTAGTCGTACGTGAGCGACATAAAGGCCGCAAAGCGAAAACCAAACAACATAACCTAGACGCCGCGCGTGCCAATAAATTTGTCTGGCAGAACCATACGCCTGCTCCCCCTAAAAAATTAGGCGTCGAAGTCATCGACCATTTCCCACTAGGAAAACTTGTTGATTTCATAGACTGGACGCCTTTTTTCCAGACCTGGGAATTAGCGGGCAGTTATCCAGGCATACTGGAAGATGAACTGGTGGGTAAACATGCCCTTTCTTTATTTGCAGATGCCAAAGCAATGCTTGATCAAATCATCGCTGAAAAATGGCTAGAAGCAAAAGCAGTGATTGGTTTCTTCCCAGCAAATAGCGATGGCGATGATATTATTCTCTACACAGACGACACGCGCAAAGAAAAGCTGGAGACCTTGCATCATTTACGCCAGCAAAATATCAAAGCACCGGGACGACCCAATTATTGCCTCTCTGACTTTATTGCTCCCGTTGATAGCGGGAAAAAAGACTATATCGGAGGTTTTGCGGTCACTACTGGAATTGGCATAGAAAAAAAACTCGCCGAGTTTGAGCAAGACCATGATGATTATAATTCCATTATGCTTAAAGCCCTGGCTGACCGCTTAGCAGAAGCGCTCGCTGAATATATGCACCTAGGCGTGCGCAAAACACACTGGGGCTATGTTGATGACGAAAAAATGAGCAATGCAGAATTAATCAAGGAAGCTTATAAAGGCATCCGTCCAGCACCAGGCTACCCTGCATGCCCTGACCATACAGAAAAAGCAAAATTATTCGAGTTACTGGATGTTAAAGCCAATACCACCATTGAATTGACCGACAGTTTCGCCATGTACCCCACAGCAGCAGTCAGCGGCTGGTACTTTTCACATCCTGACGCGCAGTATTTTAATGTCGGCAAAATCACTACCGAGCAACTTGAAGATTATGCACAACGTAAAAATTTAACGAAGGAAGAAGCCGAGCGCTGGCTGGCTTCGCATTTGCACTAGATTACACACACCTTATAAACCTGTAGGGCGAGGCTTTAGCCCGCCTTTAACGAATTCACAATTTGTTACGGGCAAAAGCCCCGCCCTACAACCGCCTTATCAACTATAAAACAATAAAGCAGACGCTCAGCTCATGGCTCGGTATTGCGAACACCCTGTATAAAAGGCGACTTCGAAAAAAAATCATATCCGCCTAAAGCTGCCGACTATAAGGCAATACAACGCCTAGTCACTCGACGTGATCAGCTAGAAAAGTCAAAAAAACAGTGAGCAGAAACCTGGATATGAATTATTATTCACAAATCCATTTAAGCACCATCCCCAGAAACCTTTAAATTATTATTAACATCTCGACTTTGACGAATGAGCTCATTGCCTGAAAAGGCTTGCAAAGACTTAGCGGACCTATCATAAAGAACAACATTTACCGTTGCAGCGAGGTTCATGCAGCCAATAGTCGGCACATAGACAACAGCATCCGCTCTATCTATGATTTCCTGGCTAATCGTACCATCTTCGGGCCCAAAGATATAAAACGCATGACGCGGGTGTTGAAACTCAGGTAACGGTATTGCGTTCTCAGCAAATTCAACACACACTAAATTCATGTTCTTAGACGTATTATCTAAAAGGCAGGTGACTTCAATGAGAGGAATATTCTGGCCTACTTGACGACTTATATCCACCGTACAGGGTTTAAATTGTAATGCTCGAGGATAACGCTTCCCAGTAAAAAAAACACTATCGACTTGAAAATTACCCGCTGCACGCATTACCGAGCCGACATTTTCTGGACTTTTGGGATTAATTAACCCAATGTTAACTTTTGATTTTTTCATTTGGCCATATCAAGGGGAATTCAAAGCGGAGCAAGGGGGCATCAGATCATTCTTAGCTAATCACTTGTAGAGAATCAATAAGGCAAGATTATCATGACTAGCAATAGCCTACCCGCTTCTGCATAACATGCATCGAGGCAATAATAGACAAATTAAGCTGGCTCACTTCTTGATATATTGCTTATTCACTTGCAGAATAAAACCAAACAAATGAGGCAGCTCCTAATGATAAAATAATATCATTTAATTCAATGCTTGAGTTATTAGCATAACTCCATTATCACAGTTGGAAAAAAGATAGCTTTGGACTCTGTGCAGTAAATAGCAGAAATGTCATCTGTCACAGACAGGTTCCCTAATAATTCAGTCTTAGTGGATAAAAAGCCAATCATCTCTGAATTAACTACCTTCATGTCACCCTTGTGAGCATAACCTGCATGACCAGAGGGCTGTAGTGGTTTGTTATTTTGAAGCGCCCCATGAGTGTCCCTCAGGCATAAAAAAACCAGCTCGATGGCTGGCTTAATTTTGAAAACTTGAAAGCTTTCAAAGGCTTCAATGGTGGGTCCTGCGAGATTCGAACTCGCGACCATCGCATTAAAAGTGCGGTGCTCTACCAACTGAGCTAAGGACCCTTTGAAGAGCAGACTATTATACAAAACTATTTTAACTTGGCAACCCTTTTTTTTGTTTTTTTGTTTTTTTGGTCTTTAACCAGAATAATTAAATAATGGTAAAATTCTTATCTTCGGTTTCTGAGTTAACTAGAGTTAATTCTATTTTTTGTATTTTGCACTACACTTTATTTCACAGTTGTTGTTTTCTTATCCTGGAGTTTTTTATGCAAACAATTCGCGATACCAATTCACTATCAGGCAATATGCAAGAAGGCGTTGCTGCGCCTTATGATTTCACTATCTCAGAGGTATTTAAGGAAGCCTGGGCGCGCACTTCTGGTTTTAAAGGTCCTGTTTTAGTTGCTGTGCTAATCATTTTTCTTGCACTTGCTGCGATCAACTTTGGCACGATCTTAGTTGTGGGGGTTTTTAATATGATAGATCCGGCTTTAGCAACTATTTTGACTAGTTCCTTTAAATTTGTTATTTCGATGGCTAGCTATCCCATAGGTGCTGGGATTTTAATGATGGGACTATATCGCTCGGTCGATGCAGCGGTTGAGTATAAGCTGGCTTTTGCTTATTTTTCTTATAGCCTGCCTATTATTATTGCGACTTTATTTGCATCATTATTGGTTGTGCTGGGGTTTATGTTGCTAGTACTCCCTGGTATTTATCTTTCCATTGCCTATATTTTTACCTTGCAGCTAATTATTGAAAAAGATATGAACTTGTGGCAGGCTATGGAAACTTCGCGCAAGGCGGTACATCAACACTGGTTTAAGATTTTTTTCATCTATGCCCTGGTGGGAATAATTTACCTTATCAGCCTAATCCCTTTGGGATTTGGCTTAATCTGGGCATTGCCTTTCTTTGTGGTTTTACATGGCGTTTTATATCGCAGAATTTTTGGTATTGATTCTATTTAACACAAACTTCTTTACACAACTTTTCGTTTTTGAATAACACCCGATTTAATCATCGCCAAGTCTGGCAGCTTGCCCTGCCGATGATTATTGCCAATATTTCTACCCCCCTATTAGGTCTGGTTGATACGGCTGTTATGGGGCACTTGGATAATGCCAGCTTTCTCGCTGCTGTTGCGCTTGCCGGGCTTATTTTTAATTTTCTATTCTGGGGTTTTGGCTTTTTGCGCATGGGCACTGCGGGCCTGAGCGCTCAAGCTTTTGGAGCGAATAATACATTAGAGTTAAACGCCATATTGCTGCGAGCTATGGTGCTTGCTGCAAGCATTTCCTTACTGCTTCTAGTCTTTCAACAATCCATTGCTGCCTTTAGTTTTTACCTGATTAATTGTAATGATAGTATTGAGCCTTTGGCGCAGCAATATTTTTACATCCGTATCTGGAGTGCACCTGCATGCTTATGTCAATATGTCATTCTGGGCTGGTTTTTAGGCAGACAAAATACCACAAGCCCTCTATTGATCGTCGTTACGACAAATGCTTGTAATATTTGCCTGGATTTATTGTTTGTCGTGCATTACGGCATGAATACCGAGGGTGTTGCCCTGGCATCGGTTCTGGCTGAATATATAGGCCTAATCTTTGGAGTATTACTTGTTATCAGGAATATTCCCGTATCTTCCCTCTCTTTGTCTTGGCCACACCTATTTCAAGCTGACAAGATTAAAGCTATGCTATTAATCAATGGTCACTTGTTTGTGCGTACTTTATGCTTGATTTTTACCTTTAGTTTTTTTACCGTGCAAGGAGCAAAATTTGGCAGTGCTATTTTGGCGGCTAATGCGATACTCATGAATTTTCAGACATTTATGGCGTATGCACTGGATGGCTTTGCGCATGCTGCAGAAGCCTTGATCGGCCGTGCTTTAGGCGCTAAAAATAAAGCTCTGTTCCAGCAGTCTATTAAAACAACTGCCTTATGGTCTTTGCTTGTAGCCCTGCTATTTACACTGACATTTAATTTCGCAGGGCAAGATATTATCAATAGCTTGACGCATTTAACCGAGGTTCGCGAGCCTGCTTATGAATATCTGCCTTGGCTGATAGCCTTGCCATTAATATCGTTTAGCAGTTTTCTTCTGGATGGCGTATTTATCGGGGCGACTTTATCCAGACAAATGCGCGATTGTATCTTGTTATCCCTGTTTCTAGTTTTTTTACCTAGCTGGTATTACACTCAGGACTTGGCTAATCATGGACTGTGGCTAGCTTTAAGCTTATTTATGCTCATGCGCACCCTTATCATGCTTGGCTATTATTTATATTACCAACGGAGCATTATGCAGTCCCTTGCGTAGGATAAACACTTGTAGAGTGTGGCTTTAGCTGGCTGATTATTGACTACTGGCAGGCTAAGGCTGCGCTCTACAGTTATTTGCAAATATCGGTTTTCTGCGCATGTGATATTATAGGCTTTTCAATTTTAGCCTGGATAAAATAGCCCATGAGCGTAAAAATTTACCATAACCCAAGATGCAGTAAATCACGTCAAACATTACAATTATTGGTAGAAAATGGCGTACAAGCTGAGGTTGTTGAATATTTAAAAACACCGCCTACAATTGAAGAATTAGATACTATTTTGACCCTGTTGGATATGCAGCCGCGTGAATTGATGCGTAAGAATGAAGCTGAATATAAAGCAACTGGTATGAACGCCCCCGACCTTGACCGCGATGCTTTAATTGCAGGCATGGTGAATGCGCCTAAATTAATTGAGCGCCCTATCGTCTTAGCCAATGGTAAAGCAGCTGTGGGTCGCCCACCGGAAAATGTCTTAGCCATTTTATAAGCGGTTATTCACATAATTTTCGTAGGGCGTGATTTTAGCCCACGGCTAATTTTATTATAACGGGCTAAAATCACGCCCTACCTCACTTCAGGAAAAAATGGTTAATATTCTGGTTTTATATTACAGCCGTAATGGCACCACCAAGACTATGGCGCAAAATATTGCCCGGGGTATTGAGTCTATTTCTGGTGCAGAGGCCATGCTGCGTACCGTGCCTAAAGTCTCAGCAGTCTGTGAGCAAAGCGCTGACGAGATTCCTGAGTCGGGCTCCCTGTATGCCACGCTGGATGATTTGCGCCGATGCGATGGCATGGCTTTAGGCAGTCCGACACACTTTGGTAATATGGCCGCCCCGTTAAAATACTTTATCGATAATACCACCGAAGCCTGGTTTAGCGGCGCCCTGACTAACAAGCCGGCAGCCGTTTTCACGTCAACAGGAAGCATGCATGGCGGACAGGAAACCACCTTACTCTCCATGATGCTACCGTTATTTCATCACGGCATGATTGTATTAGGCATACCCAGTAGCGAGAATGCTTTACGAGAAACTCTCACCGGTGGCACGCCCTACGGTGCAAGCCATGTTAACCATAAGCAGCATTCATTAAGTAAAGATGAAAAAACACTCTGCTTTGCGCTCGGCGCACGCCTGGCGCAAACCGCAATAAAATTAAAAACATCATGAACGCACGTTATTTTTACACTATTGCCTTATCTGGGTATGTCGGTTTATTTATCCTACTCATGCTTTGGAATACAGTTATTTCACCGCCTGAGAAACTACCCATTGCTCTGGCATTAATTATTACAGTGAGTCCCTTATTACTTCCATTCCGAGGCTTTATCAAAGGTAATCTGAAAAGCTGCTCATGGATGGCTTACCTGAGCATGCCTTACTTTATTCATGGCAGCATTGAGGCCTATGCCCGAACAGAGCGCTTATTACCTGCTCTGGAAGTATTGTTCAGCCTGTTGTTGTTTTTAGGTGCGACACTTTTTGTACGTTATGCGGCAAGAAAACAGTAATAATGCCGCAACAGATCCCGATACAGTTTGATTTAAAGGCTGAGCAATCCTTTGCTAGTTTTTATACCGCTAGTCATCAGGAAATTATTCAACAGCTAACAGATACCTCTAGTGGCCAAGGTGAGCAGCAACTTTATCTCTGGGGTAAACAAGGGGCGGGTAAATCACATTTATTACAAGCATGTTGCCTGCGCGCCCAGCAACGCAAACTTACTGCTTTTTATCTGTCTTTAGACAAAATTCAATTGCCCTCTCCCGATATCCTTACCGGCCTGGAAGCTTTTGATCTAATCTGCATAGATAATATAGAGTCGTGTGCTGCAAATAACGCATGGGAAATTGCCCTATTTAATTTCTATAATCGACATCGGGAAAATAATCACCAACTGATTGTCTCGGCAGATTGTCCTCCTGTTTATCTGGCAATTGAATTAGCTGATTTAAAAACGCGCATGAACTGGGGTTTAACCCTAAAGCTCCAGGAATTATCAGATACTGAACAGGTAGCGGCACTCACCTTTAGGGCGAAGAATCTGGGCTTTGAAATATCACCACAGGTGGGTGATTTCCTGACGAAAAATTATGCGCGTGATTTACCGGCCTTGTGGGAATTATTACCAAAACTGGAACAGGCAACTCTGATTGCCAAGCGTAAACTGACCGTGCCATTTCTAAAGCAGGTCCTGGCTGAGGAATAAAAAAATCAGCACAAGGCTTGATTATCTCCACCTTATCGCTACCAAAATTTAGGGTGTCTAGGAGGCTGTCCAAGAATAGAGAACCTACTACGGAAAAATCCCTTTTGGCCATTTTTCCCGAACATCTTCGTTAAAGAGCGCAACTATTCGCCTCAAATGTTCGAAAAAACTGACGCAAAAGGGCTTTTCCTCGCGACGGCTTCTATTCTCGGACAGCCTCCTAGTGTGCATGCATCTGTTTGAGTGACCGGTTGATTAGGGTGTAATTCTAAGAATAAATCCAGTCATAGTTTTCTATCAAGGTTATATTGCCACCAGCTACCGTCATAATTGAGTGAAAAGCTCCTGACTTCTCTATGCCAGGACCAGCGTTCTTTCCTTGGATTAGCTTGTTTCTCTTCGTAAGTGGCTTCTCGGGGTGAGCCCGTTATTTTGAAATAAGATAGCCAACAACCCCAGCGCACTGCTGTGGTGATTACAATATCACCGGCACGAATAGCGCCTGTACCTTTCTTAAAGAAATCCAAGTTTTGATGTAATCCTGAAAAATCTTACTGACTTTATTTAGAGTTGTTACCAGAGTGACGGTATTAATGGTAGAAAAGTCATCTTTGGTAAATAGTGCCTCGAAGTCGCCAGCCAGAAAGGGAGGTACCAAAAAAGTTCATCATAGTTTTCGTTCAAAAACTCAGAAACCAGTTTGCCATAGCTTGAAGATAGATTTGAAGTTATTTCCATTATAATTTAGTCATCCTGAAAAAATATCAAGGGGGCCCCTGCTTGATATTTGGTTTTGAGAGGGAAAGTAATCTCAATGCTGTTCTAAGTTCTTATAGTTAATCGTTCAACCCGCCAAGTAAATTAACATGCTGTTATTCGTAATTTATGGGTAGGAATGAAAACCTAATAACTTTCTGAACTTTGAGCGCTGTTCATTACAGTTAACTCTCAAAGCTCAAGTATCGGGGCATTTTTAATGCCTTAATCCCTTAATCCCTGACTTTAGCCCAACCTAGCGGCTGTATATTAATCACATTCTATAACCACTGCTTTCATCTCCGCTCAGGTTGCGTAAAGCTACTGTAACAGCGGCTAAATCATCCATAATCCAAGTGGGCGCATAATCAATCTGCGCTATCTCTTCTTCTGTTGAAGCTCCCGTCAACACCATTAAGCTACGCATACCCGCGCGCACTGCACCTAAAATATCAGTATCTAACCGGTCGCCGATGGCGATAGTATTTTCAGCATTGCTACCAAGTAGCGCCAAAGCCTGCTGATAGATAATTGGCTCGGGCTTACCGATTACTTTCGGTGTACAGCCTGTAGCCGCATGTAAAGCCGCTAAAATTGCACCATTGCCTTGTATTAGCCCTCTTTCAGTCGGTAGTGTGGTATCGCCATTGGTTGCGATAAACTCTGCGCCCGCGCTTAGGTTTAATGTTGCGGTAGACAGTTTATCCCAGCTTATCGACTCATCTTTACCACAGACCACAACATCTGCTCCCTGACCGGGTGTTGCCTCGGTATTTAATTGATACAGTTCGGTTAGAGTAAACCCCTGTTCTAATAATGGCAATCTTGCCCCATCTTCACCCAAAACAAATACCCGGGTTGTCGCCGGATCTTTATTTTGAGCCAGGTACAGTGCTGTCGCCATCCCTGAGGTTAGTATTTCTTTGCCCGTCACAGCCACACCCATACGTGCCAGTTTATCTATATATTGTTGGTTGGTATGACTGGCATTATTAGTTGCCAGTACAAAGGGGATTTCTTGCTCGCGCAAAACCTGAAAGAATTCGTTTAATCCGGCAATGGCTTTTTCACCATGCCATAATACGCCATCCATATCGATGATTAATGCGTGTATATTTGTAAAAGGTACAGTCATGTTAAGTTCTTTTTGGAAGCAAAATAAGCCGGTTCAGTATTCTGATCTAGCCAGTCTGATAATTATAACAGCGCTCAGTATAACAGGCTGTAGTGTGAAGCAAGCAAGTCAAGCTGCTATCGCCTCCGCTCATCCTCTGGCAACGCAGGCAGGCTTCGAAATCTTGCAAAAAGGCGGCAATGTCTACGATGCCGCCGTAGCGGTTAGCGCGTCATTAGCCGTAGTCGAGCCCTCGGGTTCGGGGCTGGGTGGTGGTGGCTTCTGGTTATTACACCGCGAAAGTGATGGCCTGGACATTATGCTGGATGGCCGCGAAAAAGCACCTTTAGCTGCACATAAAGATATGTTTCTTAACGCATCGGGGGATGCAAATAAGCAGCTATCATTAAATGGTGCTCTGGCCGCTGGTATTCCGGGCATGCCAGCAGGATTGGTATATTTGTCAAAAAAATATGGCAAGCTGCCTCTCACAACCAGCTTAGCTCCCGCTATTCGCTATGCTGAGCAAGGTTTTAAAATTGATGCCAGACATCAGAAATTACTGGCAATGCGCCAGGCGATTCTTAATCAACACCTTGAAACGGCAAATATCTTTTTAGCGCAAGGAAAAATTCCTGCCAAAGACAGCTTACTGATTCAAACCGACCTGGCGCAAACCTTACGGCAGATAGCAGAACAGGGCAAAGCTGGATTCTATACCGGAACGGTTGCGGATAAATTAGTGCATGCAGTAAAGCAGGAGGGCGGAATCTGGACTTTAGAGGATTTAAATAACTATCAGATAGTCGAACGCACACCCGTCACAGGACATTATAAAGATATAAAAATAACCAGTGCAGCGCTGCCCTCATCGGGGGGGATTGTATTAATTGAAGCCTTAAATATCCTCGAAAATATTGATCTGCAAGCACTAGACCCTATAACGCGCAAGCACCTTATAGTTGAAGCGATGCGCCGCGCCTATCATGACCGGGCTTTATATTTAGGCGATGCTGATTTTGTCGATGTGCCTGTCGATCGCCTGATAAATAAGCATTATGCACAAGGGCAGTCCAGTACAATCCGCCTGGATAAGGCGCTGGCTAGTGACAATCTAACCGGAAATACTCCAGATAAACCAGGTGGCCGCAATACCACACATTTTTCAATTATAGATAATGAAGGTAATCGTGTTGCCGCAACATTAAGCATTAACTTCCCGTTTGGTGCTGGGCTAGTCGCGAGCGGTACCGGCGTATTGCTTAACAATGAAATGGATGATTTTGTCAGTGCTCAAAACAGTGGCAACGGTTACGGCCTGGTCGGCGGTGATGCCAATGCAATCGCCCCTGAAAAACGCATGTTATCTAGCATGACACCAACATTTTTAGAAGACAGTGAACGCGTAGCTGTCCTAGGTACACCCGGCGGCAGCCGGATTATTTCCATGGTATTATTAGCCTCACTGGATTTTGCCGCAGGTAATTCACCCGAGTCATGGGTGCAGGTAAAGCGCTTTCATCACCAATATATACCCGATCAAATTCTATATGAAAAAGACGGTTTAACCCCTGAGGAAATTGAAGGTCTGCAGGCATTGGGGCATCAGCTTAAGCAATATTATAATTATGGCAATATGCAGGCAGTAGAGCTGAATAAAATCACTGACGTCTTATCAGCCGCCAGCGACTCTCGTGGCGAAGGCTTAGCGAGTGTACAACAGGTTCATGAGTAGACAGGAAATAAAAGTCTTCTATACGCCTTCCGTCTTAAACTTTACTTCTCGGTTATCAGAATATAAGGCATTACTAGACCAGAATGAACTGGCAATAGCAGAACGGTTTAAAATATCCAAACTCAAGGTACGCTATATTATTTGCCATGGCATTCTAAGACAATTATTAGCAAAGCACCTTAATCAATCGGCTGCAGACCTAGAAATTGAAAAAACCGAATTCGGCAAACCCTTTTTACCCGACCACCCTGACACTAGCTTTAATATGTCGCATTCAGGAGATAGTCTGGCTGTTGTAATTAGCTCCCAATGTCAGCTAGGGATAGATTTAGAACGCTATAAATCGCGCCACACTTGGGAAGGCCTGGTAAAAAAATGTTTTGCTCCCGAGGAAGCTGATTATTGGTATAGCCTGGATAGATCCAAACGTAGTCGTGCTTTTTACCAGTTCTGGGTTAAAAAAGAAGGCTTTGTTAAAGCGGTGGGTAAAGGCATTACTCTGGGTCTAGATCAATGTGTGGTTAACCCTGATGATACATCGTCCTTTCTACGCGTCCCTGAACTCGGAGGGCTGGCGGATCAATGGCAGATTCATACTCTGGACTTGCCAGAAAATGAATTTGGCGCAGTGGTGTGTGATCAGCGAAATGCAAAATTACAGTTGATAGCAATTAGCTGACTAGGCTCAACGAGGAAGAAGATCATATCAAAACGGACACTGGCAGCGAGGTTTTTAGCCTCCCTGGTAAAATACGGGGCTAAAGACCTCGCTTCCAGATAGCAAAATTATTTCGTATACGTTTGGTAAATGAGTACAATTCCACATAGATTCAGCCTTCCACCCGAATCACGCACAGGAGTTTAAATGTCAGGTTTCTTTTCCCCGCAACGCACCGTTGCCAAGGCCAATTACAATAGATGGATGGTGCCTCCCGCCGCCCTGGCAGTGCACCTGTGTATCGGCCAGGCTTACGCGTTTAGCGTATTTAACAGCCCTTTAACCCGAGTCATTGGTATTACAGAGTCTGCACCCGATGACTGGAAGTTAACATCCTTGGGCTGGATATTTAGCCTAGCCATTGTTTTTCTTGGGCTTTCAGCCGCATTTGGTGGCAAGTGGCTGGAAAAAGTAGGTCCACGACTGACCATGTTTGTTGCTGCCTGCTGCTTTGGAGGCGGATTTCTAGTTTCTGCATTAGGCGTTTACCTGCATCAAATCTGGATCGTCTATTTAGGCTATGGTGTTTTAGGCGGCATAGGCCTAGGACTAGGTTATGTTTCACCGGTCTCGACCTTGATCAAATGGTTTCCTGATCGTCGTGGCATGGCAACGGGCATGGCGATTATGGGCTTCGGTGGTGGTGCGATGATTGGGGCGCCACTGTCGATCTGGCTTATGCAGCATTTTGCATCGCCAGACTCTGTGGGTATCATGCAAACCTTTATCATTATGGGCTGCATTTATTTTCTCTCTATGTTGATAGGTTCGTTCACTATCCGCACACCTCCACAAAACTGGCGACCTGCAGGCTGGACACCACCCGTTGTGCAAAACGATATGATCAGCCAGCATCATGTACATATCGATCAAGTCCTTAAAACGCCGCAATTTTATTTGCTTTGGTTAGTGCTGTGTTTAAATGTCACCGCAGGCATAGGCGTTCTAGGGCAAGCCTCGGTGATGATCCAGGAAATTTTCAAAGGCACTATTAGCGCGGCGGCGGCGGCTGGGTTTGTTGGCCTGCTCAGTCTATTTAATATGGGCGGGCGATTTTTCTGGTCTTCCGCATCAGATTATATCGGTCGAAAACACACTTTTACACTCTTTTTCATTCTGGGTATCGCCCTTTATGCTTCGGTACCCGCCATTGGGGCATCGGGTAATATGGGCTTATTTATCCTGTTATATGCGCTGATCCTCAGTATGTATGGAGGCGGCTTCTCAACGATACCCGCCTATTTAGCCGATATATTCGGGACCCGATATGTCGGTGGGATTCACGGCCGCCTACTTACTGCCTGGGCAACAGCCGGCATTCTAGGCCCGGTATTAGTTAATTACATACGTGAGTTTCAGATTGAGCAAGGCGTTGCTAAAGCCGATGCATACAGCGTCACTATGTATATTATGGCCGGTCTTTTGAGCCTGGGTTTTATCTGTAATTTAATGATTCGACCGGTGCATGAAAAGCATCATATTAAGCATGACGACCTAGATAAAATTGATAGTCTTTTTCCCCATTCCAAGCAGACAGATCTAGAAAAATCAGCCGCCAATAATAGCCACGAGGAGATACGATGAGTCATTCAAGGTCTCGTAAACTAACGGATCTACTACTATTAATATTATTTTGGCTTTATGTCAGCATTCCACTGGCATGGGGTGTATCCTCAACCCTGCAGAAAGCGCTTACACTATTTAAGTAACGTAGCTACGTAAATACCATTCGTTATTAATTGCTACATAAGGCAATAGCAATGCAGGCTAAAGACAGCGCCCCATCTATTGAGCTTTATACTACGAATACTTGTGTAACTATTAATAATAGTTTTTTGCCCTCTAAATAACTCACCTGATGTAAAACCGAGATCGTCCTAGTGTTGCCATCATCAAATTAAATCTCGCTACACTTATGTGATTTTAGGATCTGTAATGATTTCCTGCCCCATCCGCCATTTCTTTCTCCCCATAAGTTTTTACTGTTTTAGCTTTGCTTCCAAAGCAGTAGCCCGAGGCAGGAATATTTTGTAATAGGAGTCGCAAAACCCACATTAAACAGGAGATCAGCCCGAGCAATTCTATAAGCGTAAGGCTGGGGCTTGTGATTACGCGTTTTGTACGGTTCAAGGTTTAGATTGTTTGTGTATGGTGCTTCGAATTTTACCTGACTATTCATTCATTATTTTTGAATTACGCTGACAGCTAGGTAGTGATTATTAACTGGCTGATAACAGCCAGCTAAAGTCATAGCTCTGATTATCACTGGGATATTCTACATGTCCGCTTTAGGTCGGTAACGGCCTTTTGGTGTACGATTTGATTACGATTAAATTTTAAAAGTGTAAGGTCAAGTGTGCGCTAGTACACATTAAACGCAACTTTTTTGGATGATGTAATTTGTATCTGACCCCGGACTTTCCTTTGCCCAAGTTTTCAAAACGATCAATAATCAAGGCCCGGCTGGCGAGTTAAATCGATTTTATTAAATAAAAAATCATCCCCTCAACACCAGCTCGCTTCCATTTTGGGCTGTTTCAATATTTCATGTAAGTTTGCTTCAATAATCCGGTAGCCAACGTTGCCATAAAGCTTTTGCCGGCCTTCATTAAGGATATAGGTGGGACTTCCCTCTACCCGGAATCCATCTCTTAATTCTATATCACGACACACGGCTGCTAGTGCAGTACCATCATCCAGAACACGCTGTATTTCAGCCAGTGGTAATTGCATCGCTCTAGCAATTCCCATTAACACCTGCATATTGCCTATGTCTTTAGCATCTCGAAAAAAAGCTAATCGAACCTGCCAAACAAATTCCTCAAACTGAGTTCTATGTTGCAAACTGCTATCGGCTTCATTATTAACCACTCCCTCATCTACCAGACATTGAACCGCCTTGATCATCAAATGGCTAATCGCCGAGGTTTTGGGCTGGTTCACCTGCCATATATCTTTATGTAGCTCTAGATAAGGATATGCCGCACATACTTTATGAGTATGCTGAGAAAACGCTGCATAGCCTCCTTTATCTTTCCAACCTTCGCCTATTCTGTGCTCGGTATTCCCGAAAATAGGCATAAAATGATAACTAATTTCTATATCAGATGAGTTATTCTTAATCAGTTCATCGAGGCGCACCTGAGCCAGATAGGCCCAGACACAAAGTACATCGGTAAAATAATGAATACGTATCCGTGATGAAGTCATTAGTTAAAACCCTTTAGGTGCTGCTTATTTAAGAGGAAAATCATGCTTTACAGTAAGAAGCTCTTACCTCATGAGTATACTATGCCTCAAGTAGCCAAACTTAGTAGCAAAGGCCAAGTTACTATACCTGTAGAGATACGTAAAATCTTACATCTTAAAGCAGGCGATACTCTCGCTTGGGGTATTGAAAGTAAGGGCCTAATCACTGTTCGCCGTGTCGGGCCTATTGCTATTGATTATCTTAGCGCATTGAGTGGCTCATTATCAGCATGGAATAGCGCAGAAGATGGCAAGGCCTATCGTGACTTATAACTGTTACGATATTGTAAAAGTGCCATTCCCTTTTACTGATCGCCAAGCTAGTAAACACCGCCCCGCTTTAATTATTTCTATGGCTGAACCATTTAATAATCAAATAGAGTACAGCGTAATGGTGGCCTGCCAGGAAGTCAGCCTGGCCACTGGGTTTACAAATAAGCGGCTTAGACAGTGCTGGGCTGCCGACGAAATCAATAATCCGTTTAAAACTATTTACTTTAGATCACCGATTAATTGTCAATACTCTGGGTCAACTGCCTATACACAATCAAACTATCTTTAAGCAAAATTTTCACACGCTCATTGGCCTTCATTAACTAAAGTGTAAAAGAGCGTCAACCCTATACGCAGCCGCGATAGCTAAAACTATTGGACTTCTCTAAAAGTGTGCCTAATAAAGGTCAATAGAATTAAAACAGACCCGTAATTACCCCTGCATCAGTAATATCAATACGCTCCGCCGCTGGCGCTTTTGGCAAGCCAGGCATAGTCATCATATTGCCCGCTATCACCACGATAAACCCTGCCCCATTCGCCAGTCTCGCTTCGGTAATTTCTACTGTATGCCCAGACGGTGCGCCTATTACTGTAGGGTCGGTAGAAAAAGACATTTGCGTTTTTGCAATACAGATAGGGAAATGACCATACTGCTCTTGTAATACTTTAATTTCGCCTTTTACTTTTTGGCTGGCAGTTACCTCAGCTGCGCCATAGAGTTTTGTCGCGATAGCTTCAATCTTATCCCAAAGCGGCAATTTGTCTTCGTAAACATAAGTACAACCGGGCTCACGATTATCGACAATAGCTAATACTTCTCTGGCTAAATCTTCTGCGCCAGCGCCGCCTTCGGCCCAGTGTTTTGATACCACGCATGGCGCACCCAGAGCCTCACACTTGCCTTTGATTAACGCGATTTCTGCTTCGGTATCGAAGGTAAAATGATTGATACACACCACACAAGGCAGACCGAAGTGTTGGGTAATATTATTTAGATGGCGCTCTAAATTGACAAAACCAGCGTCTAAAGCTTGCAGGTTTTCATGGTTTAATTTTTCTTTAGTAACCCCACCATGAGACTTTAATGCTCTTGCGGTAGCGACCAAAACAACGGCTGATGGTTTCAGGTCTGCCATACGGCATTTAATGTCGATAAATTTTTCTGCGCCCAGGTCTGCACCAAAACCTGCCTCAGTCACGGCATAATCAGCCAGTTTTAAAGCTGTCTTGGTTGCTGTTACGGTATTACAACCATGGGCAATATTGGCAAAAGGCCCGCCATGAATAATAGCCAGATTATTTTCCAGGGTTTGTACAAGATTGGGTTTAATCGCATCTTTTAATAATGCGGCCATTGCCCCCTGTGCATTCAAGTCACGCGCATAAATAGCGGTTACCTTATCCGTTTTATAGGCAACGACAATACGCCCTAAGCGCTCTTTTAGATCGGCACGGCTGGTAGCCAAACATAAAATCGCCATCACTTCTGATGCTACGACAATATCATAACCGTCTTCACGTAAATAACCGTTTGCTGGCCCACCCTGCCCAATAATGATTTCACGGAGTGCGCGATCATTCATATCCACTACCCGCTTCCATTTGATACGCCGCGAGTCTATGCCCAACTCATTACCATGATTAATATGGTTATCGATCATCGCTGATAATAAATTATGTGCCACACCAATGGCGTGGAAGTCACCTGTAAAATGCAGGTTAATATCTTCCATCGGTACGACTTGAGAGTAACCACCCCCAGCAGCGCCACCTTTTATACCAAAGCACGGCCCCAAAGAAGGCTCCCGTAAACACATAATGGTCTTTTTACCCAGGCGATTCATCGCATCACCTAAACCAACAGTAGTCGTTGTTTTTCCTTCACCAGCCGGCGTTGGACTGACGGCAGTCACTAAAATTAATTTACCATCTTTTTTGTCCGTTAAGCTGTCAATATATTCTAAAGATATTTTGGCTTTATAATGACCGTAAGGGTCCAGATTTTCAGCGGGAATATTAAATTTTTCTGCTGCTATATCAATGATAGGCAGCATTGTTGATTGTTGCGCGATTTCAATATCAGACATGCTTATGTTTCCAAGTAATATCGAGTATTCATGTTCGGTATTCCCACGCAAAGCGCAGGAATGAAGATAAGCGACTCGCTTTTAATGACTATACACTGGAAAACGCGCACATAAAGCAGAGACTTTCTCGCGTACGGCTGAAATCACTGCATCATCATCCATATTTTCCATCACATCACACATCCAGTTTGCTATCTCAGTGATTTCAGCCTCTTTGAACCCACGTGTTGTCGGTGCTGGTGTACCTACACGGATACCACTGGTCACAAAGGGTGATTCAGGATCATTCGGCACGGCATTTTTATTTACGGTAATATGCGCTTTGCCTAGAGCGGCATCAGCCGCTTTGCCGGTAATCCCTTTGGAAATTAACGAAACCAGCATTAAATGATTATCGGTGCCACCTGATACAACATCGAAGCCACGCTTGATAAAGACATCTGCCATTGCTTTGGCATTCTTAATCACTTGTTGCTGATAGGATTTAAACTCTGGCAACATCGCCTCCTTAAAGGAAACTGCTTTAGCCGCAATCACATGCATTAATGGGCCGCCCTGTATGCCTGGGAAGATATTTGAGTTTAATTTTTTCTCTAACTCAGGGTTACTTTTACAGACAATCAATCCACCGCGTGGGCCGCGAAGTGACTTATGAGTTGTGCTAGTCACGATATCCGCAATCGGCACTGGGTTAGGGTATAAACCTGCTGCTACTAGCCCAGCGACATGCGCCATATCCACCATTAAATAAGCCCCTACTTTATCGGCAATATCACGGAAGCGCTGCCAGTCCCAGATACGCGAATAGGCAGAAAACCCTGCAACCAGAACTTTAGGTTTGTGCTCGAGGGCAAGCCTTTCCACTTCATCATAATCAATTTCACCCGTTTCAGGATGCAAGCCATACTGAATAGCGTTGTAAATTTTGCCTGAAAAATTGGGTTTGGCACCATGGGTTAAATGTCCACCATCTGCTAGACTTAAACCCAGGATAGTATCACCGGGCTGAATCATCGCCATAAACGCCGCCATATTTGCCTGTGAACCTGAATGCGGCTGCACATTTGCATAGTCCGCGCCAAATAATTCTTTCGCACGATCGATAGCCAGTTGCTCGGCCTTATCAACAAATTCACAACCGCCATAATAACGCTTGCCCGGATAGCCTTCCGCGTATTTATTGGTGAGCTGCGACCCCAGAGCTTCCAGCACACGTGGGCTAGTGTAGTTTTCTGATGCAATAAGCTCTATGTGATCTTCCTGACGTTGATGCTCCTCCTCTATGGCTTGAAAAATTTCATCATCAAAGCCTTTTATGGACATAGATTTTTTAAACATTATGGTCTCCTGATTGAGATAATTTAGTATTGGGTTGGATTAGCAAAATCTGCAGGTCGGCAACATTGGTTCCTGTCGCGCCCGTTATCAGCAAATCCTTTGATTTTTGTAAAACATGATAAGCATCATTATTGGCTAAATATTGTTCTGTTTTTATACCGGCATCATGCATACGAGTAATTGATTGAGCATCTACTATGCCTCCAGCAGCATCGGTGGGGCCATCCCGGCCATCTGTTCCGGCACTTAAAAAAACCCAGTCTGCTGCAAGCGGTTTTTTTTCGGCAGCGATTGCAAACGCCAGTGCCATTTCCTGATTGCGTCCACCTAGCCCCTTTCCCTGCATGGTTACTGTGGTTTCACCACCGGCTAACACAGCCAATGGTTTATCCATGCCTTTGGTTAGCAAGGCATGAGCATATTGCAGTAAATCTTTTGCTACTTCTTTTGCTTCGCCATCTAGTTGATCACTGTATAAATGCCGCTGATAATTTAACGTGTCCGCACTATGCATAATTGCCTGCACACTGATAGCATTACTGCCGATCAGTGTATAAGCGGCATGCTTAAATATGTCATCACCTGCTTTCGCTGTTTCGCTAACCGCTCCTTGCTCGCCTTGTTGCAGATGATTTTGCACGGCAACAGGCAGTTTATCCCAAAGCTGTTTATCAGTAAAAACTTTTATCGCATCACTGAATGTCGTAGCATCTGCAACAGTAGGGCCACTTGCTATTGCGCTAAGCTCATCGCCTAATACATCAGATAATACCAGCGCATGTACATCAGCAGGTGCCGCCATTTTTGCCAGCCCACCTCCCTTAAGACGGGATAGGTGCTTACGCACGCAGTTCATTGCATTAATACTTGCACCCGAGGCAAGTAATAAATCGCTAGTCGCAATTTTATCTGCCAGGCTAATTCCGTGTGCAGGATAAGGTATCAATGCCGAACCTCCGCCTGAAACCAGCACCAGAACTAACTCACCCTCCTGGGCTTGTTGTGCTATCTCTGCAATACGCTGTGCAGCGGCAAACCCAGCCATATCTGGCAATGGATGGCCTGCACCCACGACATCAATATATTCAATAGCGGTTACATTTTCATAATTGCATACGGCTATGCCCGGTACCGCTAATAAATGTGCAGGAATAACTTCTTGCGCTGCCTTAGCCATCGTACAGGCTGCTTTGCCAAAAGCAATCAAGTGGATTTTTTGCCATCCACCACTACGCCTTTTATCACGACTATTTTCTAATGAAATTTGTAGTTGATTAGCTACGTTGTGCAAGCTCTGCTTTACTGCCAGATACGGGTCTGCTGCTTTAACTCCCGCCTGAAAAATTAAAGCGGCATCCCTGCGTAAATCAGGTATTAACTTATTTTTCGTCATAGCTACAACTATAGGGGGGCGGATTTAGCCCTCCTAAATAATAAACAAAGCGCTCTAAAGCCTCGTCCTACAGATAAGGAAACCTTCTCTGCCTTAGGCAGGGCATAAGTAAATCAAGCCATTTCTTTAGCTAATTTAAAAATCAATTCGGCATCCAGAATCTGCTTATTATCCTCGAACAAACGCGCAATACAAGCACGGTGCAAAGCAAGTTTTAGAGCACCAAAGCCTATCGCGCCCCAGACTATTTTTCCGTGCCGGTCGATACCTTTATCCATCATATCTATACCACCTATACCAACGGGTGGAGTGGCATTGGCATCAGCAAGCATTTCCAGGTGTTTATTATTCTGCCAGTGCTCGGGCTTTAATAACTCTATGCCTGCTGCCCCCGTAGTCAGGACAATATTCGCATCTTGTATCAGTGCACCACGTTCATCGGAATCAATCGCTGCTGCTGGAGTTAGATCAACATTAAAGCGCTCCTTCATACTTAGACAGGCTATTCCGGCACTTTCAATATGTCGGGATACAATGCTAACATCTGCTCCTTCTTCCGCTAACATGACTGCAGCACGTTGCCCAACGGGGCCTGTACCAGCAAGAATCACGGCTTTTTTCCCATTTAAAGAGCAGCTACTTGCTAATTTTGCAACCGCTGCTGCTGCTGTGGTATTACTACCATTACTGTCCAGCATCACAGAAACCTGAAAGCCGGCAAAAAAATAGGATTGTATAGCATTCAATAAAGCCTGACCTGCTGCCATATCACTGCCACCAACAAATATTGCAGTATTTTTTTTCTCTTTAGGAGGGCGAGTAAAAATGGCGCCTTCAACCAGTGCCCTGACATTATCAGGATTCAGCTTGGCATGGCCTATTACATGGTCAGCACCACCATCATAGGCGACAACAGTATCAAAAACGGAGGGGTAATGATCGGTATCAAATTGGAAAAGCAGCTTTTTCATTTATATGATGGAAAGGTTTATAACAATTATGCGTTTAAACAAAGATAAAATCGCGTTATTATAACGTATAAAAATAGTTAAGCCTTATTAGTCGCGTTGATATAACTCGCGTAATTAGTTAAAAGGCGCATCGCAGACAAATTATCATAACAACAGGTAGGTTAATAGATGAAAACACCCATTGATATAGCGGTTACCGGAGCAGCTGGACAAATTAGTTATTCATTGCTATTTCGTTTAGCATCAGGTGAATTATTTGGCCTGGACCAGCCTATCGTACTGAGACTATTGGAAATCACCCCTGCTTTAGAGCGCTTACACGGCGTGCAGATGGAACTTAATGATTGCGCTTATCCGCTAGTAGCAAAAATCATTCCGACGGATGATCCCAGAGTTGCTTTTAAAGATGTAGATTATGTCTTTTTAGTGGGAGCAAGACCTCGCGGCCCAGGTATGAAACGCAAAGATTTACTGGAAAGTAATGCCGCCATTTTTAGTGAACAAGGCAAAGCGCTTAATGAAGTCGCACACAGGGATGTTAAAGTCCTGATTACTGGGAATCCAGCCAATACCAATGCTTTGATTACGCAAAAAAATGCACCTGATTTAAGCCCTAGCTGTTTTTCTGCCATGAGTATGCTGGATCATAATCGAGCAATCTTTCAATTAGCTAAAAAATGTGGCGTGCGCTCAAAAGAGGTTAAAAACATTATTGTCTGGGGCAATCACTCTGAAACCCAGTATCCTGATTTAACCCACGCGACTGTTAAAGGTCTGGGTGCCTTAACATTAGTGGGCACTACGTGGATTGAAAACGAATTTGTCTCCACTGTCCGGCACCGTGGAGCAAGCGTTATCGAAGAACGAGGAGGCATATCAAGCGCCGCCTCTGCCGCAAATGCCGCAATTTGCCAGATGCGCTGCTGGGTATTTGGCACCGAAACAAGCGACTGGAGTGACTGGGTAAGCATGGCAGTCGTTTCTGATGGCAGTTATGGCGTTGAAAAAGGCCTATTTTACTCCTTTCCTGTTCAGGTCAGTAGTTCAGGTATCGTATCGATTGTGCAGGATCTGGAACTAGATGCCTATAGCAAAGCATGTATCAAAGAATCTGCGCTAGAGTTAAAAACAGAGCGCAATGCGATCAAGCATTTATTGTAGGCTTGTACTTAGGAGAAAAAGTTGGGTCTATGCCATTTTATGTGGGTACTCAAATTTCAGTTTTCCACATAGGAAGTAAATCATCTTATTAAATTTTTGACCGATTTCGGCGAAAAGTAATATATAAACAGGGTTACTGGCAAAAAACCAAATAAGAAAACCGGCGAACTAAAAAGCATAGCTGTTATTTCCTTAAACCTGAAGATTAAGAGTGATTAATTCTAACGCCTAGTTTTCAGGCTGTGATTTAAATTGACAAAAGCCCACCCCCTAAAATTGGATTTTAATTTTCCTTAGTACAGACACCCGGTGTATAGCCAACGACTTCTTCATGGCTACACGCCGTGCAGCCGCTTGAATAACTGGTAAACCGGCCGTTCTTTCCCATGGCACAGACAGGTGCATAGATCATGGCACACACTTGCGGCCTTACTTCCGGGCAATCAGTTAAATTACTGACTTTTGTAGGCGTATTCTGACAAGCACTCACCGCTATCAACAGCACTAAATACAGCACGTTTCTTAATATCATTGCAAACTCTCCTTTTCCACAGGTGATACCTTCACCACAGCACCAAAAAAGGGGTGATCTAAATAATGTAGCTCATTAAAAAGCACTCGTCTCTTTTCATTTAATCGATAGACCACGCCATCAGAGCTGGCCGGACTGAATTCCAGGTCAACAATCACATGTAATAAGCTTCCCCGCTGAATTTTTATCCAGCCGTTTAAGTCTACATCAGGCTGTGAAACATCTATGGGCAAGCTGACACCGCCACTCGCCACTGGAATTTCCCATGCTTGATAATAAAAGGGCCGATAGGCTTTTTCTCTGTCTAATTTATTATAGGTATTTTGCAGGGTCTTCTTACCAACACTAGCTTGTGCATAACGAGCTATTGGAGAAATTTCTGTTATGGTTTGCTCGAAGAGTTCACTACTCGGTGACTGTTGCTGAAAAATGATTAACTCGACCTGAAACCAGCGCTGATCCGCATAAGCCAGGCTGTTAAAACAAAAGAGTAATACCACCAGCTGAATTTTCAATCGATATCTCATAAATCATCATCCGTTAATTGGGCTAATAATGTACTGACAAATTCTATTTTCTCATCAGTTGTAGCGAATTTTTGCGTAAAGCGTAATTTATTCCCGCCTTCGAACTTGTAGATTTGTGCCTGTGTCTGGATCAATATCAGTAATTGCTGCATATTCAATTTAGGGTCGGCATTAAATAATACTCGCCCACCTTCACTGTAAACATCAATTTTCTTAATCCCTATTTTATCCGCCTGTTGCTTTAATTCTGTGATCGAGAATAACACTTTAACCTGTTCGGGTAACAGACCAAAGCGGTCAATCATTTCTATTTTTAACTCACGTAAATCGTCTTTGCTTTCAGTGCTAGAAATACGCTTGTATAACACCAGCCGGGCATGTATGTCCGGCAAATAATCCTCGGGAATCAATGCAGCTGTCTGTAAATCCACTTCTGTGCCGCTATGCATTGGAGCGTTTAACTCTGGCTGCTTACCCGACTTCAAAGCCTTTACTGCGCGATCTAATAATTCGGTGTATAAAGTAAAGCCTATTTCCTGGATTTGTCCACTCTGGCCATCGCCTAGTAATTCACCTGCGCCACGTATTTCCATGTCATGCGTGGATAACAAAAATCCCGCACCTAATTCACCCGAGGTTTCCACTGCCTCTAACCGCTTTAAACCGTCTTTACTAATTAATTTTTTCGGCGGGGTAATAAAATACGCATAAGCTCGATGATGGGAGCGCCCTACCCGACCACGTAACTGATGCAATTGCGCCAGACCTAACTTGTCGGCACGGTTAATAATAATCGTATTCGCGGTGGGAATATCGATACCACTTTCAATAATCGTGGTACTTAAGAGTACATTAAAGCGCTGATGATAAAAATCCAGCATAATCCGCTCTAGTTCACGCTCAGGCATTTGCCCATGCGCAATTTCTATCCGCGCCTCCGGAACCAAACGCTCCAGTTCGCGCGCCATCTTATCCATCGATTTAACATCATTATGCAAAAAATACATCTGTCCGCCCCGTTTAAGCTCGCGCTGACAGGCTTCTTTTATTAATGAGTCTATCCATTCGGAGATAAAGGTTCTGATCGAGTGACGGTTGGGTGGCGGAGTCGCTATAATCGAAACATCACGCAAACCGGACATTGCCATATTTAAAGTACGCGGGATCGGCGTTGCGGTCAGGGTTAGTAGATCAACTTCCTGGCGTATCGCTTTAAAATGCTCTTTCTGACGCACGCCAAATCGGTGCTCCTCATCGATAATCACTAATCCCAGTTCACGGTATTTTATCTCTTTAGAAAGCAGCTTATGCGTACCAATGACGATATCTACTTTGCCTGTTGCCAGGTCAGCAATAATCGCTTTTTGCTGTTTCGGCGTTATAAAGCGCGATAGCACCTCAACCCGAAAAGGCCAATCGGCAAAACGATCACGAAAATTCTGAAAATGCTGCTGAGCTAATAAAGTCGTCGGCACCAGTATCGCTACCTGCTTACTACTCTGTGCCGCTATAAACGTTGCGCGCATCGCCACTTCGGTTTTACCAAAACCAACATCACCACACACCACTCGATCCATAGGCTGAGCCGAACTCATATCTTCAAGAATACTATCAATCGAAGTTTGCTGGTCTGGCGTTTCTTCAAACGGAAAGGCATCGGCAAAAGCCAAGTATTCGCTTTCCTGATAACTAAATGCATGGCCTTTATTCAGCGCCCGTTTAGCATGAATATCTAACAATTCGGCCGCCACATCATGGATTTTCTCCATGGCTTTTTTCTTCGCCTTACTCCATTGATCACCACCCAATTTATGCAACGGTGCATTTTCAGGATTAGCACCGGTATACCGGCCGATAACATCTAAGGCCGAAACCGGCACATAGAGCTTATCTTCATTGGCATATTCCAGCGTCAGAAACTCTGCATCTATATCGCCAAATTTTAACACCTGTAAGCCCAGGTAGCGCCCAACTCCATGTTCCTGGTGAACCACCGGTGAGCCAACAGTCAGTTCATTAAGATTATTAACAATCTTTTCCAGCTCACGCGCCGCTGACTTTTTACGCCTGCGTCGTTGCTGCGCCTTATCACCAGTTAACTGGCTTTCGGTAATAATCGCAAGACCAGCTTGCTGTAAATATAAACTATGATCTAAAGATGCCACCACAATACAGGGAGAATCTTTACCCTGGACGAACTGCTCCCAGTTATCAACTTGCTTCACACTGATTTTATAATCGCGTAACTTATCGATTAAAGCTTCTCGATGCCCAGCAGTTTCAGCAACAAACAGCACTCTGCTGTCACTATTTGCAACAAATGCCTTTAATCGACTAGCTGGTTCACGCAATCTCTGGTCTATGGTCACTACAGGCAAACTCAGGCTCTCAGCCTGCCACGCCTCTTCTGCTGTCTTTGCCGCTAAGTAAATACGCCGAAATTGCGCTATATGCTGAATAAATTCATCTGCCTGTATATACAGCTTTTCTGGTGCAAGCAGCGGCCGCTCTAGATCATATTTACGCTGCTGAAAGCGCTCATCAACTTCTTCAATAAAATGCTGCGTAGATTGCTCTAACGTTTCTGGTAAAACAAAAGCGGTCGTTGCTGGCAAATAATCAAATAAGCTTTCGGTTTTATCTACAAATAAAGGTAAATAAGCTTCAATCCCGCTGGGAGTAATACCTTTGCTGACATCTTGATATAGCGTATTGTTTTGATGATTATCAGGAAATGCCTCACGAAAAGACTGGCGAAAATGATTGATCGCCTCATCAGTAAATGGAAATTCACGCGCTGGAAAAAGTTGTATGCTATCAACCTTTTCTATTGAGAGCTGGGTTTCCGGGTCAAAGGTTCGGATCGATTCGACTTCCTCATCAAATAGCTCAATCCGAAACGGGTATTTGCTGCCCATGGGAAACAAGTCAACAATCGCGCCACGCACTGCAAACTCGGCATGTTGCACCACTTGAGAAACACGTTGATAACCGACGGCTTCCAGCTTGATCCGGTTGAGGTCGAGATTAAACTGACTACCTATGTTGATAGTAAAACTATTGGCTAAAATATGCTCTCTAGGCGCTAGACGGTGCATGAGAGTTGCCACCGACAACACCAAGGCACCACAGGTTACTTCAGGTAATTTAGCCAGAGATTTTAAGCGCTCGGAAACAATCTCGGGCAAGGGTGAAAACACATCATAAGGCAAGACCTCCCAGTCGGGAAAATGCAAAATGGGATACTCGTCCTGCAGAAAAAACGACAACTCATGCTCCAGTCTTAAAGCTGTCTGGTTATCGGGTGTCAAAACCACAAATAGCCGAGATTCGTTTTTAATCGCCGTCGCAATTGCCAATGAATCCGCACAACCTTGCAGGCCAGTCCAGAATATAGGCTGTTTTATTTTATGCGGGACTTTAGGTAAGAAAATAGATTGACTGTCTGACATTGTAGAGAACTAAAAATCGTTATTGTTAGCTTGCTATAAAAACTGTAGCGCGGACTTCAGTCCGCTAAGTAACCTGCATAACACACTTTTACATTATCAACTGAGGGCCCAGGTCTTTAGCTTGTATTTAAAAAGCAGACTAAAGATCCGCGCCCCAGAGTTGTACAAGTTATTACATGCACGCTGCTAAGTAATACAAAATAATGTGTAGTTTACCATGCACAAAAGCAGAGACTCATATCAAACCCCGCATATCGGTACAAATCAGGTAATACCTTATATAGCGTGGCTTTAACCTGCCATACAATACACCTTAGTATATTAGCGGGTTTTAGCCACGCTATACACCCTTGTTACAGCACGATACTATTAAAAATGACGCTGAATAAACATCGCATCACCATAACTAAAAAAACGGTATTTTTCGGCAATGGCATGTTGGTACACTTTTTTAATCCGCTCATACCCGGCAAATGCAGACACCAGCATCAGCAATGTTGACTCAGGCAAGTGAAAATTAGTCAGCATAGCGTCTACCGTTTTAAATTGATAACCCGGCGTAATAAATAAATCAGTATCACCACACTCGCTTTCTAACCGACCGTTGCGAGAAGCAGACTCTAAAGAGCGCATCGCAGTGGTACCAATCGCTATCACCCGCCCGCCCCGTTTTTTAGCCTGCGCCACTGCCTCAACTGTTTGCTCAGGTACTTCGAAATATTCTTTATGCATGACATGCTCTTGCAGATTTTCAACTTTAACCGGCCTAAAAGTCCCGCTTGCCACATGCAAAGTGACAAAGGCAATAGCAACGCCCTTCACCTGAATTTTTGCGATCATCGCTGTATCGAAATGCAAACCAGCTGTTGGCGCTGCAACCGCACCACTTTGTTTAGCAAAGACAGTTTGATAGCGCGTCTGATCATTCTTATCATCGGCACGCTCGATATAAGGCGGCAAAGGCATATGCCCGATACACTGCAATATATCCTCAAGAGCTTCATCACCCTGGAACTTTAAATGAAATAAATCATCTACCCGCCCTAAGACCAGGCACTGAAACCCCGCATCCAGCTCAATCAATGCACCGGCTTTAGGCGACTTGCTAGAACGCATATGCGCCAACACTTCCCGATCATTCAACACGCGCTCTATTAAGATCTCTACCTTACCGCCTGATTGTTTATGACCAAACAGGCGCGCGGGAATCACTTTAGTATTATTTAGTACCAGCAAATCATCTTTATGCAGTAACGCCAGCAAGTCGCTAAATTGTCTATCCTCAATTGCGTCAGTCTCCTTATCCAGGCATAAAAGCCTGCTCGCACTGCGCTCGGACAAAGGTTGCTGAGCAATCAATTCATCAGGAAGATCATAGTAAAAATCACTTTTTTTCATGCACGATAGTTTCCATATAAACAGATCTCAGTATTAAACCATCTATTTTATAGAATTTTCTAGCAATATAAAAAGAGATTACTTATAATTGTTAACTGTTCTGTGCCGGGGTGGTGAAACTGGTAGACACGCCGGATTCAAAATCCGGTTTCTTCGGAAGTGCCGGTTCGATTCCGGCCCTCGGTACCACTAATTCGTTCCAACAAGTCCCATAATGCTCTACACCGCAGTCAGTGCGGTGCTTTTATGGGGTTTGCTTGTCCCATCAAGTATCATTTTATTTCATCCGATACCGTGCTATTTACGGTATATATTACGGTATTTTACACTCCCTACTTTTTGGGTACCGTAAAATGAAACTAACAGACGCACAAATCAAGAATGCCAAGCCCCGTGATAAGCAATATAAGCTTACTGACGGCCAAGGGATGTACTTTTTGGTAAGACCCAATGGCTCTAAATTATGGCGATTAGAGTACAAACTCAATAACAAACGTAATACTCATGCTATTGGCATGTATCCAGCAGTTAAACTAAAAAAGAAGATAATATTTTTCGTTTTCTACTAATTTCAAGAATGCTTTGGGATAAGGGCTTAAAAGAGTATGTTGAAGCTGCAAAAATTATTAAAGAAAAATATGATAATGTTGAGTTTCAACTTTTAGGTTTTACAGATGTAAAAAATAAAGCAGCAATCTCCACAGGTCAAATGGATAAATGGGTAAATGATGGCTATGTGAAATATTTAGGCATAAGCGATAACGTCCAGCAGGAAATTGCAAAGGCAGATTGCATTGTTTTACCCTCTTATTATCGGGAAGGTACGCCAAAAAGCTTGCTCGAGTGTGCCAGTATGGCAAAAGCTATTGTCACAACAGATGCTGTGGGTTGTAGGAATGTAGTCGATAATGGAGTAAATGGGTTTTTATGCAAAGTCAGAGATACTGAAGATTTAGTCATAAAACTGGAAATGATGTTGAACCTTAGTGAAGAACAAAGAATTGAAATGGGAAAAAGGGTAGAGAAAAAATAGTCAGACAATTTGATGAACAAATTGTTATCAATAAATATTTAAATGAAATTAAAAAATTAATAGGATAAATAACAGACAAAGATATAGTGTTTTATTCCCTATATATATTTACCTATACCATTTAATATTTTCTGTAGAGTGTGGCTTCAGTCCGCCAATAACCAAAAGCTACAATAAAAGTTGGCCTAACCCTGTCCTATAAAGTTTATTTCACAAATAATCCTGATATATAATTAATTTTGTTTAACAAAATAAGCAATAAAAACCATCTAATATGAATAAAAAAAATATTATACAACAATTAAAAAATAATAATAGAAATTTTTACATTCTATTATTAATAACATTTATATTTATTTTATTTTCTCACCCCTTCTTAAAATATCCATACGATATGTGGAATCACCTAATTCGTATTGATGATGTTTATACTGAAAATAAAATAATTCATTACAGGGAGAACTGGTATTTATTTTGGGCAGAAACCTTTCACCTATTTTCTATAGATGATTTCTTTATTCGTGCAAGAATTATACATATTGTCCAGACTATAATTTGCTTATTTTCTGTATTCTTGTTTAGTCGAGTATTGATCCGAAATATTTTTAAAGATATTAATAGTACAAATCTAAACTATCTGTCTTATTGGTCTGTATTAATCTGGCTGACTATTTATGCAACCCATTCGATGTATACTCATCAAGTATGGATAATGTGGTACTCCATCAGTTATCAAATATCCCTGGCATTTTTCTGGTATATTACTGCCCTGACTTTAATTCTTTTTCTTGAGGAATTAAACTGGCCAATAAAATTGTTTTATTGTATTCAGGTAGTTTTCTTTTCCTATGTGATGCTCTCCATTCATCCAATGGAACTTGGCTATTATTTTGTATATTTATCTCTATTAGGTATTGTTTTTTTTGACAAGATTATAAATTTTGTTAGAGTTAATTTTCGTATTTTTATACCTGCGACACTAGCTGTTATTGCTTTATTATATTATTTTTTTAATTACCATTTTAACTATAATGACAAAATTCCTCCTGTTGTCCAATTTATAAATGATGGTCTATTTGTACAATTATATGAAACTATTATGAGAAATGGCATGGCTTCCATTGATGGGGGCAATCGTGCTTCTACATCCATTAATGAATTAATGGTGGTTATTTTTTTTATTGGACTTTTCTTTTTTGTTGATGTAGTTCGTAAGAAAATTTTAAATGTAGGTAGTAATGTTCATTTTCGGTTGTTCTTATTCATTATAATTTCTGCTTTATTTGTCATTACACCTCTTTTTCAATTTACTGCAGGGCTTCTGGCGGTTTTTTTTTCAGTAGGTGTTGTAAATAGAGTTTATTACAGTTCATCGCTTTATGTTCTTCTTCCCATTAGTGTCTATTATTTTTGGAGTACTTACAATCAAAAAGTAAGTCTTTCTAAAATAAATATTAGTGTTATTTTTATTATTCTTAGTACCTTTTTTTATTCCCGGTTTTTTTCAGAATCACATAATTATTATAAAAATGTGATGTCCTTAGTTAATAGTTTTGATGAAAGAAAAGTTGGCTTTCAGTTGTCTCAGGATAATATAGAAACGATTGGTGTACTGCTCGATAAATATGAGAAAGACATTCTTAAAAATGGAAAAAAGGTGACATATTTTGCAAGGTCTGATGTAAGTTTGGTATTAAAATACATCTATAAAAGAGATGTTTATCAGGAGCTTGCGTGGAACGGCGCACCACCTCCAAAAACATTTGAACATTTTGCAGTTTATTCGAAAGACCCAAAAGTACTCAAGACTAAAATACCTATTATTTTTAGAATACCACGCAGCTTTCCTCGTTATATTCCATATAGATAGAAAGATAGGTACAAGGGGCAAAGGAGAGAGGTTCAAGGTTTAAGGCACAAGGCTTAACACCTTAAAGCCTTATAGCCATTTCCTTACACACAAGTATTGAGAACATTTAAAATCAATAGGTTATAGAATCGTGTTGTTTTTATACAATTGCTTGAAACCCTCTATTTTACTGAGTTTGTTTGTTTTACTGGTTTTTTGTAAGTCATTGATTATTAATATACAAAAAGATGTGTGTAAGGAGATGCCTTAAAGCCTTAAAAGAAGGAGGTTTACTGAGAAGGAATTTAATGCAGCACTGTTGAACTGATCAATAGTTAACTGTGTTATATATTAAATCGGTAGCTTATGAAATGCCCTAGCCATCAAAACAACAGAGACTGTAAATTCAAATGCTTACCTTAACTATTCGATTGTGGCCCTCACCACAGATTTTTAAAGGCATTGCGCAAAACGCAACGCCTTTTTTTATGCCTGAAATTTACCATGTCACCGTCAGCACAACAATTTAATGTAAATTAAATAACACTT
Organism: Methyloprofundus sp.; assembly: GCA_012960135.1. Taxonomy (GTDB): domain Bacteria; phylum Pseudomonadota; class Gammaproteobacteria; order Methylococcales; family Methylomonadaceae; genus Methyloprofundus. Next base: position 22,172 of record DUBW01000065.1, on the reverse strand, counting down.
ACAATACTGATTTAATAGTGCTTACACTGTATTTTTATACGGAAAAGAACAACGGGGCAGATTTGTTGAAAAGAAAAGGCACCCATGATTGAAACTCCTTGAAAAGCTAGTCACTCAATTCGCAGCCGTTAATTACTCGAATCATTTTATAAATCAATAACTCCGACTCCTTGTCGACCTTTCTCGGCCGCACATCCTGTGGTTTCTATAATTAGCAATAATCAACGCACCGCAACACGAACCCTTACTGCTATAATGAGCTCTCCTCTCTTTACGACAACTTATCCGGGCCTCTATGCCATTTTCAAACCTTGGATTGTGCAATCCTATTGTACAAGCTATTAAAGACTTGGGTTATACAGCCCCTACTCCTATCCAGAAACAAGCCATTCCCATCATTATTTCTGGTAAAGACCTAATTGCCACCGCTCAAACCGGTACAGGAAAAACCGCCGCGTTTGTTCTACCGATATTAGAGATATTTAACAAAGAGCGTCAATTGCGTGGTAAACGTATACGAGCGCTTATCCTTACCCCTACACGCGAATTAGCGGTTCAGGTTGCTGCGAATGTTGCTAAGTACAGTAAAAATCTAAACCTAAGCTCTATGGCTGTTTATGGAGGCATTGATTCCGAGCCACAAACGCAACGCTTAATCGAAGGCGTCGATATTTTAGTGGCCACACCGGGCAGGTTACTTGATTTGGCTCATCAGCGTGCACTGCATTTTGATGAACTTGAAGTACTTGTATTAGATGAAGCGGACAGAATGGTGGATATGGGTTTTGCTAATGATATTAATAAGATCATTGAGCGTTTACCCGAAGCTCGTCAGAACCTATTATTTTCGGCCACCATGAGCGCTGCCGTTCGTGCCATTGCCAATGATTTTTCTGATAACAAAATGAGCAAGCCAGCTGTTGAAATATCTATTTCACCGAAAACCACAACGGCGCCCAATATAGACCAGTGGTTAATCACGGTAGATAAAGACACAAAGTCTGCATTGCTGAGTCATTTAATTAACGAGAAAAAGTGGGATCAGGCGCTCATTTTTATCGAGAAAAAACACGGTGCTGCCAAACTGGTCGCCCAGCTTGCAAAACGCGGTATTGAAGCAGATTCCATTCATGGTGATAGAAGCCAAGCCATGCGTGAAAAGATTTTGGCTGATTTCAAATCGGGCAAACTAAAATACTTAGTGGCCACAGGGGTTGCCGCCCGAGGTATAGATATTGGTGAGCTTAGTCGGGTGGTTAATTACGACCTACCCTTTAAACCAGAAGAATACATTCATCGCATTGGTCGAACGGGTCGCGCTGGCTTCACAGGTGAAGCTATATCATTTGTTGCAATGGGCGATTTTAAAAATCTATGCGCCATTGAAAGCCGTTTAGACCATATAATCAAGCGAAAAGAGATTGAAGGGTTTCCAGTTAGAAAAGTGGTTCCAGTTTCAATATTGAATTATGTTCGCAAGAGCAATAAAGGGTAGTATGCCCTTTAATTGTTAATCAGCACGGTAAATTTTCTAGTTTCAGCAAAGAGTTTCCAGCCATGGGGTTTTAAATTTCATTATATATCAGCCGCTTAAATATTTCATTTGGTAATGGCTGACGCTGATACGTGGCAAATATTCAACGCTGATTAACGACTCCAATAGTTAGTTCATCATAAAGCTATTGAAAATAAGTCTTCAGAATTTGTTGTATGAATTTCTTGGGGTACTATACTCTTTGATCCTATGCCCTAAGGCAAAAAAAGCTTGCTTGGGAAATGTTAACACCACACGCTTTAGCTAAGGGTATCTAGATGATGAAACTGAACAGGGATATTCAGCAGAAGGCCTATACACTGACTGGAATGACGATACCGCTCTTTCAACCGACAGATACGATGAAGGAACACACTTCATGGCTAATCCATAGGGATTTTCGTAATCACCACTTATGATTGCCAGGGATTGGCGCACTGCTTGTACGGGGCTTTCTAGTTATATTGGTCATTTCGTATCCTATTGTGATATTAATAGGCTATCAAACCCTACAGGCTTATTAAACCATTACAAATCAACACTCATATCAGCGTGTATT
>DUBW01000065.1:0-20067 GCA_012960135.1 Methyloprofundus sp. | reverse complement strand
CGAGCTTACGCTTTAAGCTAGAAGAATTAGTTGAGCGTGGAATTATAGTGCACGCTATTGGTTTATAAGTGCTTTGATAAAATCCTGACTTCCCCATAGTTTAAGCGGGTTTTTTTGAAGTGAAGTGGAATCAATAGCTTGCGATAGAACCTATGGCCAACTAATTTTCCTCGGTTTAATTGACCGCACAAAAAAGCCTCGGTCAGATTACTCCAACCAAGGCTTTTAAATTCTTCAATATTACTTTAACTAAGCCAGGTTAATTTACCAGGCTTAACAACACCCCGGCAGCGACAGCTGAACCAATGACCCCTGCAACATTCGGCCCCATCGCATGCATCAATAAGAAGTTATGAGGATTGCTTTCTAGACCGACTTTATTGGCTACCCGCGCAGCCATCGGCACTGCGGAAACACCTGCAGCGCCAATCAATGGATTAATCGGGATGTCACTAAATTTATTCATCACTTTAGCCATTATTACACCCGATGCTGTGCCTATACAAAATGCTATTGCGCCTAAGGCTAAAATACCTAAGGTCGTTGCCTGTAGGAATTGATCTGCGCTCATTTTAGAGCCTACTGCAAGCCCTAAGAATATAGTCACAATATTTATCAATTCATTTTGCGAGGTTTTGCTTAAGCGCTCAACGACCCCACAGACATTCATTAAGTTACCCAGACAAAACATACCTACCAAAGGTGCCGCAGAGGGTAGGAGCAAGGCACATAGAGTAATCAGCATAAGCGGGAAAATTATCTTCTCGGTATTACTGACAAAACGTAATTGCTGCATCTCTATACTACGTTCTTCCGGTGTGGTCAGCGCGCGCATAATTGGCGGCTGGATTAAAGGTACCAAAGCCATATAGGAATAAGCGGCAACTGCAATAGCTCCCAGCAAATCCGGCGCTAATTTAGAAGCGACATAAATAGCAGTAGGCCCATCCGCACCACCGATAATGGCGATAGCTGCTGCATCAGTCATGGAAAAGTCCAAACCAGGCACCATATTTAAGGCTAATGCGCCTAATAGCGTGGTAAAAATACCAAACTGCGCAGCAGCTCCTAGTAATAATGTTTTAGGGTTTGCCAGCATCGGACCAAAATCGGTCATCGCACCGACACCCATAAAAATCAACAAGGGAAACACCCCTGTCTTAATACCACCATACAGGTAATGCAAAATCCCACCAGGTTCAGCAATTCCTGCAACGGGTATATTACTTAAAATCGCGCCAAAACCAATGGGGACGAGCAGTAATGGCTCAAAACCTTTTTTGATAGCAAGATAAAGTAGCAAGAAACCGACCAGCATCATAACTATCTGAGGTCCCTCAAAATTGTAGATTCCCGTGCTATGCCACAAGCGTGTGAGATTTTCCATAGAATGTCTCTATATTAATTATTGTGTTGTAAACAAAAAAATACCCCTCGCCAACGATGCTGAATGGGGTATTTTTAAGATAGGTTTGAAAAGCGCTGCAAAGGCAACTAAAGGGAAATCAAAATATCACCAACGACAACAGAGTCCCCTTCTTTAATGTTAATCGCACTAACAGTACCAGCGACTTTAGTGCGCACTTCCGTTTCCATTTTCATCGCTTCCATCACTAATACCACATCGCCTTCAGCTACCGCTGCACCGATATTGACATTAATTTTTAGAATATTTCCCGCCAATGGGGACTCTACTACAGCCCCACTGGCAGACGGCGCTTCAGCAACCGATACAGTACTAGCTTGCTGCGAACTCTCTGTTGTTGAAATTGCAAGCCCTACACCACCAGGACCCACAGCAACATCAAAGCTCTGTCCATTAACATTAACAGTATAACTTTCCACTTCTGCTTTAGGCGCCTTGGTAGCAGCAAAAGCTTCTGGATTGGGCGCGGGTTCAAAAGCATCAGGATTGCCGCGATTGACAATAAACTTCCAGCCGACCTGAACAAATAAACCATTTATCAAAGCGTCTTCTTCAACATTTTTTGCTAAAGTCACGCCCTCCTGCTCTGCTTTAGTTTTCACTTCCGCAATTAAAGCGTCCATTTCCGATGCTATTAAGTCAGCCGGGCGGCAGGAAATAACCTCACCACCCTCTTCTAGAACCCGAGCCTGCAATTCTGCATTAACCGGTGCTGGAGTTTTGCCGTATTCACCTTTTAATACACCTGCGGTTTCTTTGCTAATTGATTTATAGCGCTCGCCTGTCATAACATTGAGTACAGCCTGCGTACCGACAATCTGGGAAGTAGGTGTCACCAGCGGTAAATAACCCAAGTCCTCACGTACCCGTGGAATTTCTTTTAGCACTTCATCAAATTTATCTGCTGCACCTTGCTGCTTTAGTTGACTCTCCATATTCGTCAACATTCCACCCGGTACTTGTGCCAATAAAATCCGGCCATCGACACCTTTTAAGCTCCCTTCGTGCTCAGCGTATTTAAGGCGTACTTTTCTAAAATAGGCAGCAATGTCTTCCAGTTTTTCTAAATCAAGCCCGGTTTCACGCGCCTGCCCTGCCATCGTGGCCACAATAGTCTCTGTGGGGCTATGGCCATAAGTCATACTTAGAGACGAAATTGCAGTATCAACATTATCAATGCCAGCTTCTATCGCTTTAATTAAAGTACCGACGCTTAACCCTGTCGTGGCATGGCAATGTAAATGCACTGGAATATCCACAGTGGCTTTAAGCTGCGACACTAAATCGTAAGCATCATAGGGTGTTAATAAGCCTGCCATATCTTTAATACAGATAGAGTGCGCACCCATATCTTCAATCTGCTTACCTTGCTCGATCCACTTAGCCGTTGTATGTACCGGGCTTAATGTATATGAAATTGTACCTTGTGCATGAGCATCGGTATTTAAAACTGCTTTGACCGCATGTTCGATATTACGCATATCATTCATCGCATCAAAAATACGGAATACATCTATACCATTGATCACACAGCGCTCTACGAATTTATCAACAACATCATCCGCATAATGTCTATAGCCCAGGATATTTTGTCCGCGAAATAACATCTGCTGAGGAGTATTAGGCATTGCTGCTTTTAACAAGCGCAATCTTTCCCACGGATCTTCACCCAAATAGCGGATACAAGCATCAAATGTTGCACCACCCCAGGACTCTATAGACCAATAGCCAATTTGGTCTAGCTTTTCACAGATAGGCAACATGTCTTCAATGCGTAAACGTGTTGCCAAAATCGATTGATGCGCATCCCTTAAGACGACTTCAGTTATACCTACTGGCTTATTTGATTGGGTCATGATAATTAATTATTTCCTCTGACTTTTCAGCCGTAGATTTTCTTACCTTATGGGTAATAGCTCAATCTTTTACCTTGAGGGTAATAGATATTTATTTATGCTTGCTTCTATGTTGATGAACTGCTGCTGTGATTGCCGCAGTCATAACAGGTGAAATCGCATTTGAAGAAACTACTGGGCTAGGCGCACCACTCACCGCCGTTACCTTACCCTCGGGAATAAAAGTAGCGACGCAGTAAGCTATTAATTTTACTACTGCAATTAACATCACAAGGAAAAGAAATACAATGCCCATCCCAGTAAGCATCAACTCTACCCCTTGTGTCATCGCGTCATTCATAAATACTAACCATTATTATTAAATTGCCAACATTATCGCTAAAAATTGAGCATTTAACAACTTTCCATATGCTTTAAACTTGTTTAAAAACTTCACGATATATACCAATAGTCAAGTATTACTGCTCTCATATGAAATTTTTTATGCTAAAATCTCAAGTTGACTTAGATACAAGCGTTAACCTTACTATAAAAGCAGTTTTGCACCTCTTAAATTCATTGTAAAATCTGTTATTACTTTAAAGTATATTTTATATACGCCTCCACCATGGATCGGAATGGCATGAAAACTATTACTAACAAACCCTTTCCATTTTTTTCAAAAAAAACAGTATTGCCCGTGATCAACTCCATAGTACTGCCTTAGTACGCCAGCAGACAAAAGGTCTGAAGATCATCTCCATCTCGTTTAATTAAATTATCATGATTTCAACTATAGTAAATGCCGCTCTATTTATGATTGCTCTCGGCTCTGTACTTGCAGTCATATTAGCCATAGCGAATAAGAAACTCTTTGTCTACGAAGACCCACGCATAGAAGAAGTCGACGATATGCTACCACAGGCCCAGTGCGGCGCTTGCGGCACACCTGGATGCCGTCCTTTTGCGGAAGCAGTTGTAGACGGGACCAAAAACCCATCCGCCTGCACTGTAAACTCACCAGAAGGCAATGCCGAAATTGCAGCCTATCTCGGCGTCGGTATGGGCGACCACGAAAAAGTTGTTGCCCGCCTCGCCTGCGCAGGTGGCTCACATGTAGCCTACACGCGCGCAAAATATGAAGGCTTAAAATCCTGCCAGGCCGCCTCGGTAGTTTCCGGAGGAGGAAAAGGCTGTAGTTGGGGCTGTTTAGGCCTAGGTGATTGCGCCGATGTCTGTGATTTTGATGCTATTTATATGGACGAACACGGCCTGCCTATTGTTATTGAAGACAAATGCACAGCCTGTAATGATTGTATTGTTGTTTGCCCTAAAGATTTATTCACCTTAATGCCGGTCAGCCAGAAGCTTTATGTTGCCTGTAAAAGTCTGGATGAAGGCGACGCCGCACAACAGGAATGTGAAGTCGCCTGCACTGCCTGTGAAAAATGCGTGGTCGATGCGCCTACAGGCTTAATAGAAATAAAAAACAACCTGGCGGTCATTGATTATGAAAAATATCAGGATATTGATGTTGACCGCACGCCTATAGAACGCTGCCCAACAGGGGCAATAGTCTGGTTAGATAGTAAACTCGGCTCAACCCATGCAAGTAAAGGCAAAGAAGGCATGAAGCCACATCGAGATGCCGCTCTACCCATAGGTTAACAACCTTAAAATTTCTTGTTTAGCTCTTATATTATTATAATAGATCCTTAAACAAAACTAAGTAAATCGTAATTATCCGGCTAATTCAACAGACAGGTGTAAAGCGCGGCTCTAGCTGCCAACACTCTCGACTATTGATACAAGCAAACTGAAACCACGCTCTACATACTTAGGAGTGAGTATTTGATAATTTCTAGAAGTTTGAATCAAAGAACTTTTGTTCGTTTTCAAGGCGTAGAAAATGGCGCATAGCAAGCTACGCAAATATTGTTACAACGCAGAAAACAGGCAAAAGTTCTGTGTCAAGATTCGGATATTATTAAACCCTTACTCCTTAATAAAAGACAGGGATTGATTTCACAGCAAGACTGCACCCATTTTTAGAAGGAAAACAAATGGCTATTTTTGGCAAAAAAAATAAAGACAAACAATTTAAGTACCCTGGCATTCGCATGGCAATGGATGGCAGTGCTGCGGTCATCATGTGTGAACGCGAAGCCAGTGATGCAGCCGGTGCCTTTCCAATTACTCCCTCTACTGACATGGGAGAAGGCTGGGCAGAACAAAAAAGCAAAGGGCATATTAACATCTCTGATCGCCCACTTATCTTTGTCCAGCCCGAAGGCGAACATGCTGCGGCTGCTATTACAGCCGGTTTGTCTATGACTGGCTTGCGCGCAACCAACTTCAGCTCATCGCAGGGCATAGCCTATATGCATGAATCTTTATATGCTGCTGTGGGTAAACGCCTGCCCTATGTACTTAATATTGCCTGCCGTGCCATTACCAAAGCTTCTTTAAACGTGCATTGCGGTCATGATGACTATCATTGTATCGACGATACCGGCTTCATCCAGGTGTTTGCCAGCGATAACCAGGAAGTAGCCGACTTAAATATTATTAGCCGCAAAATTGCTGAACTCAGCTTAAACCCGGCCGCGGTTGCTCAGGATGGCTTTTTAACCTCACACTTAATCGAAGATTTACAACTCCCAGAGCGCGAGTTAATCGAAGAATTTCTTGGTCTGCCCGAGGATATCATTTACTGCCCCACTCCTGCACAGCGTATTTTATACGGTGAAAACCGGCGTAGAATTCCCGAGATCTGGGATGTCGATAAGCCTATGATGTCAGGCGTAGTGCAGAATCAAGATTCCTACATGCAATCAGTTGCCGGACAACGCCCCTACTTTTTTGACCACGTACAGAAATTTGCAGATGAATGCCTGGATGAATGGTATGAACTGACCGGCAGACGCTACCAGCGTATTGGTCAATATCGCTGCAAAGATGCCGAATACCTGATTATTGCTCAGGGTAGTGTCATTCACACAGCACAGGCAACCGCTGATTATCTACGCGAAAAGCGCAATATTAAAGTGGGCGTCGTCAATATGACTTTCTTCCGCCCTTTTCCCGGTGACTTGATTTCTGCTGTCGCTAAAGGCCGCAAGGGCATTACCGTGATGGAACGTACCGATCAGCCCTTATCAGAAGACTTGCCGCTGATTTCGGAAATTCGCAATGCGATGGCCAAAGCATTTGAAAATGGTCATGCCAAAGAAACGCCATTCCCTGAATATGCATCTTACAATAAAGTCACAGACACTTCACCACTCTACTCTGCCTGCTTTGGCCTAGGAAGTCGTGACCTACAACCCGAAGGTATTATTGCTGCTATAGAAAATATGCTACCGCAAGGGAAACGTCAGAAATTCTTTTATCTGGGCATAGATTTTGTGCGTAGCCAGGCTTTCTCGCCGAAACAGGAATTACAACAGCAAGCAGTTATTGATGCTTATCCGGCGATTCGTGATTTAGCCCTAAAAGGCTCAGAAAACCCTAATCTGATGCCCAAGGACTCACTAACCGTGCGCATGCATTCAGTGGGCGGCTGGGGGGCGATTACCACCGGTAAAAACCTGGCAATGACCCTATTTGATTTGCTTGATTATAATATCAAAGCTAACCCTAAGTACGGCTCTGAGAAAAAAGGCCAGCCAACTACTTATTATTTATCAGCAGCACCGGAGCCGATTCGTATTACCTGTGAATATGCACATGTTGATATCGTTATTGCCCAGGATCCGAATGTTTTTACGCACGCCAATCCACTGGCCGGACTCAATAAAAACGGCGTGTTTATTATTCAAAGTAACCTGGAAAGCCCGCAAGAAGTCTGGCGCACCTTCCCCAGAGCCTCGCAGCAATATATTGTTGATAAAAACATCAAAGTTGCCTACCTAGATGGCTTTAAAATCGCACGCGAGGAAACCGACCATCCTGATTTACAATTTCGCATGCAGGGCATTGCCTTTCAGGGTGCATTTTTTGAGTCGTCTCCTATCGCTGAAAATGCGGGCAAGAGCAAAGATGATATTTTACAAGCCATCCATAACACCATTAAAACCAAGTTCGGCGGCAAAGGCGAGCAGGTAGTCGAAGAGAATTTCCGTACAGTAAAACGTGGTTTTAGCGAAACTAGACACCTCGCTGTTGAAGAAATGAAAGTCGGCGATGTCGCGCCATGGGCTGTTAAAAAGGAAAAGACCGCGCCTCTGATGCTACTGCAAAAGCCAGCGAATGATGACCCAATATCGGATATTCATCGTTTTTTTGAACAGACAGGCACAAACTATATTAATGGCCGCGCCAACGAAAGCCTGGCCGACCCTTTTATGGCACTGAGCATTATCCCTGCTGCCACCGGAATTTACCGGGATATGACCCAGATTCGCTTTGAGCACCCCATCTGGATTCCAGAAAATTGTACCGCCTGTGGTGACTGCTATACCGCCTGCCCTGATAGCGCGATCCCCGGCCTGATTAATAGCGTGAATGAGGTGTTTGAAACCAATATCAAGCGCATCGAAAAAACCGGCAAAACAGTTAAGCATTTACGCCGCGCGATTCGTAATGTTGAGAAAAAATATCATACCTTAACGGCTGATAAATCAGAAGGTACGGTGTTGGATCCGATTTTCAATAAGTCGATCGGCGAAACCATCAAAGAATACCCTGATGCGGATCAGGCTGAAGTCAAACAGGAATTTGAGTGGTTTAAAGAAGCCATGGGCGACTTTAAATTTGCCATTACCAAGCCATACCATGACGCAATCAATAAGCGCACCCCTAATAATGGCGGCCTATTTTCGATCACGATTAACCCTATGACCTGTAAAGGTTGCATGGAATGCGTCGAAGTCTGCCCTGATGACGCACTAAAACCCGCTCCGCAAACAGTCGAAAGCATACAAACATTGCGCAATGACTGGGAGTACTGGAACGACCTGCCAACATCAAACCCTAAATACAAACGTATTGATGATTTAGATGAAAAGGCTGGCGCCCTGACCACTATGCTGCTAGATAAACACACCTACGCTTCGATGAATTGTGGAGATGGTGCCTGCCTAGGCTGCGGTGAAAAAACTATCGTGCATTTGTTCACCAGTACAGTGACGGCACTGATGCAGCCTCGTGCTAAAAAACAAGTGGTCAAGATAGACCAGCTGATCACAGACATGGAAAAACATATCCGTCTGAAATTATCAGAAAAACTGGATATCAGCGACATAGAAGCCCTTGAAGCAGCGATTGATGCCAATAAGAATGTCGATTTAACCCTAACCAAATTAAGTAGCTCATTAAGTGCGGGTAAAGCCAGTGACCCTATTGATAGCAAGTGGTTAAAGTGGGCATCACAGATAGTAGCGAAGCTTAAACATTTAAAATGGCAATACACGACCGGTGTAACTGGCAATGGCCGTGTTGAAATGGGTATTACCAACAGCACCGGTTGCTCTTCAGTCTGGGGTTCAACTTTTCCATTTAACCCCTACCCTTTTCCGTGGGCAAATAACTTGTTTCAGGATGCTCCATCATTAGCAATGGGGATCTTTGAAGGACATATGGTCAAAATGGCAGACGGTTTCAAAGCCATTCGTATGGCTGAACTGGAAATTGCCGGAAAATATGATAAGCAGGAAAGCGATCATTTCTTTAAGTATTTTGATTGGCATCAGTTCAGCGAAGAAGAATACCTGCTTTGTCCACCAGTCGTCACAGTTGGTGGTGATGGCGCCATGTACGATATAGGTTTCCAGAACCTGTCCCGTAGCATTATGTCGGGTATGCCATTAAAAATCCTGATTTTAGACACTCAAGTGTATTCAAATACCTTTACGGGGCAAATATCCGATATGGCACCTTATGGCAAAGAATGGAAAGGCAAGACTGAGCGGCGTAAAGAAATGAGCTTGATTTCCATGGCACATAGAACCACCTATACCTTGCAAAGCTCTATTGCCCACCCGAACCATTTAATCGAAGGCTATATCGATGGCTTAAATTATCGTGGCCCTGCCATTTTTAATATTTACGCCGTATGCCAGCCTGAGCATGGTGTTGCCGATGATGCGGCGACCATGCAAAGTAAACTTGCTGTTGAGGCCCGTGCATACCCTTTAATGACTTACGACCCACGCGAAGATGATACCTGGGAAAAAAGCATGTCACTAAAAGGCAACCCGGATCTAGACAATGACTGGACTACTTACGAGCTTAAATTCGTTGATGAATATGGCATAGAAGATACCATGACCGTGCCTTTAACCTTTGCCGACTGGGCAATGACTGAAGGACGCTTCCAGAAGCACTTTAAATTTGTCGCTCCTTCAAAATGGACCGACGACATGGTGCCATTACATGAGTTTATTGATTTAGACCATGATGAGATGGCAGAAAATACTGCCTACGTCCATGCGGTACACCCTGAATCAAATACTCTGGTTCGCGTTGCAATTGATCCCGAAATTGTGCACGCCACCATTGAGCGACGTAATTTCTGGCGTACCTTAAAAGGTCTGGCTGGCCTGGATAAAATTGTCATTGACGTGGAAGCCATTGCCGCACAGGCCAAAGCAGAAATGGCTTCCGGCATAGCCTCTAACTTAATGAATATGGTGAGCGGCAAATCAGCCGACGGTGCTACCGATGTCAATGCATTAGCCGCTGTTTTAGCCGCTGCTCCTGCTGCGAGTGCGCCTCAAGTACCCGTACCAACAGTTGCTGCTCCAGCAGGAAAAACCGCTGCCGCCAGCCCAACTGCAAAAGCCGAACAACCCGCTGCAGCAGGTGGACATGACGCCGTGTGGATAGAAACACCGGATTGTACAACCTGTGACGAGTGTGTGGATATTAACCCGAAAATCTTCAAATACAATGATGATAAAAAAGCCATCATCATAGACCCGACAGCCGGGACGTTTGAAGATATCGTTAAAGCTGCAGAAAAATGTACTGCTGTCATCATTCATCCAGGCACACCCTGGAACCCGGATGAGAAAAACCTGGCGAAATTAATAAAGCGGGCTGAGAAGTTTCAGTAATAAAACACTACGAAGTTGCCCCCTGTATCAGGATAGTTTTCGCCTTATTTGAAAAGCATAACATCAAATGAGGACGCATTCCTCACTCAGAATGCGTGCAGATCGACAAAAGGCAAAAGCTTTCAAAGAACAAAAAAATGAAGTCGATTCGTTTGATGATGGAGATGAGTATTTTTCTCCAAAAATATAAGACATCATTTTTCGGAGATGCTAGTGAATATTAACTTAGGTTAAAATTATCAAGAGAGCAAGTTGGTATCTTTAACTATGCTATTGCAACATACTTTAATCATTTTTTACCTAAATTGTAGGTAAGACTAAGGAGCGTGGATTATTAATATCCTCACTCCTAAGCGTATTAATTCCCACAATCGATGAGCTATAAAAAATCCCTAGTCAAATTTGCCATCAAAAAAACCCCAAAGAAAATGATATTCTGGGTTGCGAATAAAAAAGCTAAAGGAATAGCAAAACTAACAGACTTCAGGTTTAATTCCAAAGAACGCAAACTTTATGCGCAACTGCTCCTCTCTGGTGAAGAGAAAAAGGTGGAACTCTGGCTGGAAGACTTTACCCTGACGACTCATAAACAATCATTCCAGCTTGTCATCCACCAGATACAATCTAACCGCCCCTGGTTAGATTGCCTACTTAAAAATTTTGTACTGGAGCGAGAATGGAAAGTTCCCGATAAACATGCTGATCTGATTCATTATTTACTTGCTTTGGATAATTCCGGGCAAGAAGAAAGTAGCGAATAATAATGCTGCTTACATATTGAAGAGACCTTATGTTTAAGCAAATAATATGGTATAAAATAGGGCATATAATACGCATCCGCTTTATTTCTAAATGTCTCTAAAGCCTAGTAGTCAGTGCTGTATTCGGTATTGAGTAATTAAACCTATGAACCTATTCAATCTATTTGGCAAAAAGTCTTTTCCTCACGGTATTCATCCCGATACCTATAAAGAACAAACGCAGGCGAAAATTACACGCCGCTTGCCTTTTGCCGATGAAATCATTGTGCCTTTGGCACAAAGCATCGGTCGACCGGCGAAAGCCATTGTCTTTAGAGGTCAGCATGTCGTTCGAGGAGAAATCATTGCTGAAGCAGATGGCTTTATGTCCGTGCCTATCCATGCACCGGTTAATGGTACCATCAAGGCTGTTGATATTGCTTCAACTGCGAAAGGCGGTAAGCAGCCAGCGATTATCATTACCACCTCCTTAAACTCTGGCCAGCAAATTCCAGATTCGGGTGAGCACTGTGATTATTTGCAAATGTCACGCGAGGAACTGGTTAAGGCCGTACAAAACACCGGGCTTGTTGGCCTGGGCGGTGCCGCATTTCCTACCCATGTTAAAATGGCGATTCCACCTGATCGCACTATTCATACGGTACTGGTTAATGGTTGCGAATGTGAGCCTTTTCTAACCACTGATCACCGAGTGATGCTGGAACAAATTGACAATTTGCTGCTGGGTATTCGCATTGCCATGAGAACGGTAGCTGCGACAAAAGCAATCATCGGTATCGAAGATAATAAACTCAATGTGTTGGCGGCAATAAAGCTCTATTTACCTGATGATGGTACAATTACCATTGAAGCCGTAGAAACAAAGTACCCGCAAGGCGCTGAAAAGATGCTGGCGTACTCTTTATTAGGTATAGAAATTCCGTCTGGTGGTCTGCCATCTGAAGTTGGCTTAGCTATTTTTAATGTGGCAACCCTGGCTGAACTAGGCGCACTACTCCCTGTCAAACAAGGTTTAATCGAGCGCGTTATCACGATTACCGGCGATGGGGTAAAAAAACCAGGGAATTATTTAGCGCCCATCGGCACGCCCGTTCGATTTTTGCTGGAATATGCCGAGTTTATAGGCGCAGAAGCAGAACTTATTTTAGGCGGCCCGATGATGGGTATGCCGGCTCGCTCACTAGATGTACCCATTACTAAAGGCACAGGCGCATTACTTGTGTTAGATAAACGGGCTACCAAGGGCGATGATATTTTACCCTGTATAAAATGCACCCAATGCCTACAGGCCTGTCCTATTAATTTAAACCCATCTGAGTTAGGGTTACTAGCTGCTAAACGGCAATACGACATTATGGAAGAACAATATCACCTCAATGACTGCTTTGAATGTGGTTGCTGTAGTTATGTTTGCCCTTCCAACATCCCGCTAGTTCAATATTTTAGAATAGCAAAAACTTTAAACCGAGAGAGACACTTACAAAACAGCTGACGCAATTATTAGCCATAACTACAATAAAAGGGAATTTATGAACTTATCAAAACTATTTGGCAAAAAAACTTTTCCGCACGGTATACACCTGGAAGAACATAAGGCTGAAACTAACGCTAAGCCAACTCGCCGCCTGCCTTTTGCTCCTGAAATCATTGTCCCTCTGGCGCAACATGTAGGAAAACCGGCCAAACCTCTTGTATTTCAAGGCCAACATGTCACGCGCGGCGAATTGATTGCAGCGGCAGATGGCTTTATGTCATCCCCCATTCATGCGCCTGTAACAGGAACGATCAAGGAGATTGGGCTCGCTAAAACAGCGCAAGGTGGCAAGCAAGATGCCATTATTATCACTACATCGCTCAACTCAGGGCAACATCTATTAGACTCAGATATTCATTATGATTATCTGCAAATGTCGCGTGAAGAACTTATCCAGGCAGTACAAAATACAGGTATTGTAGGCCTGGGCGGAGCCGCTTTTCCAACCCATGTAAAAATGAAGACGCCCACTGATTGCTCTATTCATACCGTACTGGTAAATGGCTGCGAGTGTGAACCCTTTCTAACTACTGATCACCGGCTTATGTTAGAAAGAATAGATCATTTATTACATGGCATTCGCATCAGCATGAAGTGTGTTGATGCACCTAAAGCTATTATCGGCATTGAAGATAATAAAATGGATGTTTTACATGCCATTGAGCCATTTTTACCAGACGATAACAGCATTAGCATTAAAGCCATTGCCACCAAGTACCCTCAAGGTGCGCAAAAAATGTTGGCCTATTCTTTACTAGGGATTGAAATCCCGTCTGGAAGTCGCTCATCAGAAGCGGGTTTAGCCATTTTTAATGTGGCTACTTTAGCCAAGGTTGGTGCATTATTACCCAAAGGCCAAGGGTTTATTGAACGCATCATCACTATTACTGGCGATAATTTAGAAAACCCGGGGAATTATCTAGCACCGATTGGCACACCTTTACGTTATATTTTAGATCATGCTGGATTTAAAGGCGACGAAGCAGGATTGATCATAGGAGGCCCGATGATGGGCACGCCAGTGCGTTCATTGGATGTGCCTATTACAAAAGGCACTGGCGGCGTACTGGTACTTGATGAGCGCGCCACTAAACGGGATGATATTTTACCTTGCATAAAGTGCTCGCAATGCCTAAGCGCCTGCCCTATCAATTTAAACCCTTCTGAGCTGGGATTATTAGCAGCCAAGCGACAATATGATGTGATGGAAGAAAAATATCATCTGAATGACTGCTTTGAATGTGGTTGCTGCAGTTATGTTTGTCCGTCTAATATCCCGCTAGTGCAATATTTTAGAATTGCAAAAACACTAAATCGTGAAAGGCACAGACAAGATGGCTAAACATGACTTGAAAATTGATATACGCACATCGCCGTATATCCGCAAAGCTCCCACTGTTGCGCAAATCATGCGCAATGTTGTGTATGCCCTGCTCCCTCTGGTAATTTATTCTGTATATCATTTTGGTATCAGTGCCTTGGCCTTGATACTGGTAACCACACTATCCTGCATCCTGACAGAGCATTTTTTCTGCACGATGTCAGGTAAAAAATCCACCATTCTGGATGCCAGTGCGGTAATCAGCGGTCTGTTGCTGGCCATGACTCTGCCGCCTGGGTTCCCCTTATGGATGGGGGCTGTTGCCGGTTTCACTGCAATTGCCATGGGCAAAACCTTGTTTGGCGGACTGGGCTTTAATATCTTTAACCCTGCGCTAGTGGGGCGTGCATTTGTCCAGGCAGCATTTCCTGTCTCCATTACTACCTGGACGCCTGCTTTAGCGGTAGACCGTTTCAGCGAGTTTATTCCATCGACACTAGCCTTGCCTTTTATGCACCCCTTACCAACAGCCGAATGGTCTGCCAGGGTTGCTATCGATGGATTTACAGGTGCAACGCCGTTGGCTTTAATGAAGTTTCAGGGAATAATGACTAATTCCTATGACTTGTTTATGGGGAATATCGCAGGCTCCACCGGTGAAACCTCCACGCTGTTAATATTAGTCTGTGGCGCTTATTTAATATTTAAAAAAATGCTCGACTGGCGCATTCCTGCGGCAGTTATATTCGGTACGGCGGTATCAGCCGAGCTTTTTTATTTACTAGATCCGCTTAAATACCCCACGCCTGCTTTTATGCTGCTTTCGGGTGGCTTAATGTTTGCCGCCATGTTTATGGCCAGCGATATGGTTGCCTCACCTGTGACTCCTTTGGGGATCTTCATATTTGGCTGTTTAGTAGGGTTTCTCACGGTTATTATTCGTTTATTTGGCGGTCTGACCGAAGCCGTAATGTATGCAATATTATTCGGCAATGCTGCGACGCCTATTATTGAAACCTACACCCAGCCACGCATTTATGGTGCACGCAAGAAAAACCAGGATAAATCATGAGCACTCCAGAAAACCAAGTTCCTGAATTACCCTCAAGCACCAAGCTCATTATGACCTTGGCAACAGTTGCCATGATTTCCGGCTTATTAGTGGTCATGGTCTATGAATTTACCAAGCCCATTATTGCCGAGAACCAGCGACTGGCGACAGAGCGTGCTATTTTTAAGGTTTTACCCCTGGCAAAGAAGCGATTAACCTATGTTGTCGACCAGGATAAGTTAGTGCTAGCCGATGATAAAACCGTAGGTGAGCTAATTTATGCAGGTTATGATAAACACAACAATCTGGTGGGTGTTGCTATTAATGCAGCAGCGCAAGGTTATCAGGATATTGTTAAAATACTCTATGGCTACAATCAAGATAACAGTTGCATCATAGGCTTTGATGTATTAAAAAGCACCGAAACACCTGGCTTTGGCACCAAAATCACCACGGATGAGGGGTTTTTAGCTAATTTTAAATGTTTAGATGCGCAGCTTAATATGCCACAATCCGCATTAGCAAACGCAATTACAACAGTGCGGCACGGTACCAAAAAACACGCCTGGCAAATTGATGCTATTTCAGGGTCGACCATTACATCTAATGCAGTCGGGCGTATGTTAAATAAGAGCGCGCAAAAGCTGCTTCCGGTGGTTGTTAAGAATTTAGACCTGTTGAAGCAAGGACAGCAATAAAAACGTATCCCAGCCTACGCCATGACTCAAAGCGTGGAAACAAGATCAAAATGAGGTAAAAATGACTCAAGCTAACAAAAAAGAAACACCCTTAACTTTGGATGTCTTTACCGCAGGTATCTGGAAAGAAAATCCGGTATTCGTCATGATGCTCGGCCTCTGCCCGGTGCTGGCCGTGACTAATTCTGTACTGAATTCACTAGCAATGGGCATTGCAAGTATATTTGTATTAGTTTGCTCTAATGCCTTAGTTTCTGCATTGCGCAACTTTATTCCCAAGCAGGTACGCATCACGACTTATATTATTATCATCGCCACCTTTGTGACTCTGGTTGATTATATTATTCAGGCTGTAAGCCTGGATTTATATAATCGACTCGGTGCATTTATTCAATTGATTGTAGTCAATTGCTTAATTTTAGGTCGCGCCGAAGCCTATGCTTCAAAGAACTCGTTTACCAAATCAGTGGTTAGTGCGCTAGGTATGGGGCTAGGCTTCACCCTGGCACTTGTGATGCTGGGTGGAGTCAGAGAATTATTAGGTGCCGGCCAGTTATTGGGCTATCAGGTGTTTAGCACTCAGTTTGAGCCCTGGGTAGTGATGATCTTACCGCCCGGCGGGTTTATCGTCTTAGGCTGCTGGTTATTACTGATTAATTATCTGGAACAACGTAAAACAAGTAAATTAATTTTACGAGATAAAGCCGCTTCGCACGGCCAATTGCCATCAGAAAGTTTTAGTTAACCTTCGAAAAACACGGACCATAAAGTGAGCCTACTCATAAAAGCTATCGATTAAGGATCAAGCGACAGTCTTAATAGTTCTTCCAAAAAATCGGAATTAGGCACCTTAAGCTATACGCTCGCCTGGTTAGAAGCAATAAGTTTTAGCTGTAGTTTCGCTAGAAACTTACCAGAGACGACTTAAACGACAAGTACCGATGAAAATCGTTTGTCAGGATCCACGCCGTATCGTGGTTGCAAGATATTAATATGAAACCAACTGAACTTTTATCCATCATCATTCCTTTTCATAATGAACAGGAAGTAATCAGCGAATGCCAGCGACGCATATCTGCAGCCGTTGCAGCAATTGATATGCAGATTGAAATACTTTACGTAAATGACGGCAGTAAAGATGACAGCTTAGATATTCTTATTGCTCTGATGCAACAAGATAAACGTATTAAAATCATTGATCTCAGTCGTAATTTTGGCAAAGAAACGGCCATGACAGCAGGGCTAGATGTGGCAAAAGGCGATGCTGTGGTTATTATTGATGCTGACTTACAAGACCCGCCTGAGTTGATTACTGAAATGGTAAAAATCTGGCGTACTGGCTTTGATGTTGTGTATGCCAAGCGTACCAAACGCAAAGGTGAAAGCCTTGTTAAAAAAGCAACAGCACGGTTATTTTATAAGCTGATTAATAAAATCAGTGACCATGAAATCCCGGAAAATGTTGGTGATTTCCGCCTAATGAGTCGCCAGGCCGTAGATGCGCTAAACCAAGTACGCGAGCGTAAGCGCTTTATGAAAGGCTTATTTGCATGGATAGGTTTTCCACAGACAGCTATAGAATATAGCAGAGATCCTCGTCTAGCAGGAAAAACTAACTGGAACTACCGGAAACTCACCAAGTTTGCCATAGAGGGCATTTCATCATTTACTCAGGAACCCTTACGCCTCGCTACTTATATGGGTTTTCTTACTGCGTTTGGCGCCTTTGCATTAGGACTCTTTTATATTATTAAAACTCTGATGTTTGGTGACGCGATACAAGGCTTCCCAACCCTGATTACCGTGATTTTATTTTTCTCCGGCGTGCAGTTATTATCTATCGGCATTCTAGGTGAATATATCGGGCATATGTTTATCGAATCCAAACAGCGCCCGCTTTATTTTATTAAAAAAACCTATTCGGCCAAAGCAGATGACTAAAGCCTTCAGCAATATATCCCTGGCGATTATTGGTATCGCAATTTTAACGCGCCTATTTGGTATTATTGAATATCCCCTGCACGACCCAACTGAAGCGCGTTACGCAGAAATCCCCCGGTTAATTATAGAAACTGGCAACTGGATTATGCCGCCCTTTGATTATGATGTACCCTTCTGGGGAAAGCCTCCGCTGACATTTTGGCTTACAGCAATCTCCTTTAAGCTATTTGGTTACTCTGAATTTGCAGCGCGTTTGCCCGTATTTTTATTAGCCGGACTCGTGTTATGGCTAAGTTACTGCTTTGCCAAGGTAATACTCGGCGCCAAAAAAGCCGCCTTTAGTAGTACCGTATTAATCAGCACCGCACTGTTCTTTATTGCCAGTGGAGCAGTAATGACTGATATGGCCTTGTGCCTATGCATCAGCTTATCCATGATTAGCTTCTGGCATGCCCTAAATAACCCGGATGAACAGCAAGCCAGAAAATGGAGCTATTTATTCTTTGCTGGCCTGGGTTTTGGCTTATTAGTCAAAGGGCCTATTGTTGGGGTGCTGGTTTTATTACCTCTTTTTGCCTGGGTTATATTAGAAAAACAATGGTTAGCCACCTGGCAGAAAGTGCCCTGGTTCAAAGGCTCGGCACTGATGCTATTAATCTCTGTACCCTGGTATATCATCGCGGAAATTGATAGCCCAGGGTTTATCAATTACTTTTTAGTGGGTGAGCATTTTATGCGCTTTGTCGATGCTGGTTGGCATGGTGATTTATATGGTGTCGCGCATAAACACCCGCATGGAAAAATCTGGCTGTTATGGTTGTTTGCCAGCTTTCCGTGGTCGTTTATATTTCTAGGCAGTGTCTTAAGCTGGCCGTTAAGAAAGAATAAGACTATCACCTTAAAAAATGCCTGTCAGGGTAGTATGCATAGCTATCTTTTTTTATGGGCTATCGCACCCATGATTTTTTTCACCATGTCTGGTAATATCCTGTATACCTACGTCTTGCCGGGATTACCTGCTTTTGCCATGATGGTTGCAGAAATGATTTCCCTACGCTTTGATACAAACGCTAGCCTGCAAAGTAAATGGCTGTATGCCGGGCTAATTATTCCGATTGCGGGTCTAGTCTTTATGGCGCTGGTATGGACGGCGCCTAATAAATTAAACTTTGAAAAGAATCAGAAATATTTAGTCGAAATTTATCAAAATACCCGGCAGTCAGAAAAAAGCCAGCTTTCCTACGCCGGTGAGCGCTTATTTTCGATCAATTTTCACACTCAGGGTCAGGCTAAGCGCATCACTTTAGCGGTAAGTTCTATCAATGCACTCAGCAATAATTCAATTGAAGATTATTTAATTATAGAAAAAGATCATCTGAATAGGCTTCCGGCTGAACACTTCAAAAACTTTGAAATAGTTGAAGAGTATCGGAAACATGCTTTGTTAAAAGAGAAATAAACGACCATGAACACCCACGGTTTTTTTAAGACCTTTATACGCTATACGATTTCAGGTGGGCTCGCCACTTCGGTTCAGTTCATTGTGCTAATTTTGCTCATTGAATATCACCTCACAACACCTTTACAAGCGAGCATGCTAGGCGCTGGATGTGGATTTTTAGTCAATTACAATATTCAGTTTCACTGGACATTTAAGGTCAACGGCCCACATAAGGTTTTTTTCACTCGATATTTAATAGTCAGTGCTACTATGTTTGGTCTTAATGCAGCAATTTTCTGGTTAAGCACTATCCCGGAAATATTAGCCTTCCTAAAAAGCATTCCCTATCCTGAACAAATTCCACTTGCCAAACCAAAAAATATTGCCTATTGGTATGCACAAATCATTGCTAGCACTGTCGTTTTTTTATGTAATTTTCTAACCAACCGCTATTACACTTTTAAACCCAGAAAATAATCTATACCCGCACCATCATGAAGTGCATAGATAAATATGCGAAATTTAGATTTACCCACGCTCAAAAGTAAACCTGATGTGGTTACACTAACCTGGATACAATCCTTATGATTATTCGTCTGCTTTTATAGCTAAATCTACTGCTTATAAGCCTCGCTAGTTAGGCTGATATTCCTCGCCCAGAGTCGCATTCAGCAACAACCATCGACAGCACTATATTTGTTACTGATGTTGATAGCGCAAACCAGAGTTTTGTTGCCAATGTCTATGTTGAATACCACTGGTACGCCCACGCCTGATAGGTATCGATAGATTCAGAACAGTTAGAGAACATTGCCCGGACGCACCACATACCGCAAAATATGGCGGAATCACTTATATCCATCGTTTCGGTTCAATGCTCAATGCCCATCTGCATTATCACAGTTGCCTCATTGACGGCGTCTTTGCACAAACCGAAAACGGATTGCAGTTCTACGAAACTGTCGGTTTAACTCAAAAAGTCATCCAGACCGCTCAAGAAA
>DUBW01000064.1:360-2362 GCA_012960135.1 Methyloprofundus sp. | reverse complement strand
TTTATTATAGAGTTTGAAGAGCGACTAACTGACTATATTTAAATTTGGCAGTTACACAGAATTATTTACACCGTCGAAGCAACTGATGAAGTCCTAACGACATGGCCATATGAACCAGAAGTCATCGATGCCCTTTTTGTTTTTTCTATTTCTTTAGGGTTCTAAGATAGCTCGTTACGCAGGGTTTTTGTTTGTATTCACCTAACACATAGATGTGTATAAGTAGCGTAATACAAGAGCAATTACCGATGCGCAACATCACTACCATTAAGTCAAGCAAACTGTTGTAGGATGCGCTGAGGAACGAAGCGCATCCTTCCGATTGATGCGCTTCCTCTCGTCAGCACATCCTACGGTCTCTTCAATAACTTAATTGCAGTGAGACGTCTGGTTTTAGCTTAAATTATCAAGCTATTTTGAGAGAAATTATTTTCTTTTGAACTTTTTTGTTTATAGCCACTTCCAACGCTAGATTAGCGGAGTCTTTTTTCTATGATGGTATTACCAGACGTTAATTTTAAATTTAAAAAGAGCACACATAATCAGCGCAGTAAAGAAACTGCCCTGATTACACGTATTGCCAATGGTGATGAAAATGCCTTAGAACAGTTGTATCATGAATATTATAATCGCTTACTTAGATTTATTAGCAGGACGACTGGACGAAGCGATTACATCGAAGATGTCATAAACGAAGTTATGTATGTCGTGTGGCAAAAAGCAGATACCTATAATCAAAGCTGTCAACCTTCAACCTGGATTTTTGGTATTGCATACAATAAAGCGCGAGCGGCAAAATATAACACCCGAGTCGAGCAGATAGAATTACTAGGGTTGTTGGACAATGACGATGTACAGCTTGGTCGACATGATCCACAATTAAAACAATTGGAATTACAAGACACGTTGGAATATGCATTTGATGTATTGTCCCCTGAACAACGTACAGTGATTGAATTAACTTATTTCCAGGGCATGCACTATGATGAAATTGCAACGTTAATGGACTGTCCCACAAATACTGTAAAAACGCGCATGTATCATGCGCGTAAAAAATTAGCGTCAATATTGACAAGTCTTGATGAATGCACCTTATCGGAAGGAGATAACCAATGAGCCATAACCCACAAACAGATTCTCCAAAACATGCAGAAGCCCTTTTATTATTACCTTGGTATGTAAATAAGACATTACATAAAAATGAAATGCTATTAGTGGAAAAACACTTAAAAAGTTGTTTTCTTTGCAAAATGGAGATACCCAATTTACAAAAATTATCGACAGTAATTCATCAAGAAGAGCTGCTAGCCCCTGCTGCTGCTGCACGCACCTCATTTTTGCAGTTGAAAAATCGCATTCACAATAACCAAGCCTCTGCAAAACAAAAAACAGCTGTCATCCCAACCATGCTCGCTATTCGATTATGGTTTTCCAGTTTTAGTGAAAAAAACGGGGGAGTAGCATACCCATCCATTGCGCTAGCAAGTCTTTTATTACTCACTTTTTCCTTAATATTACCCGCTTTTCAGGCTAAAAATCAACATAACGGAAATGTTTTTCACACTTTATCCAGCTCAACGCTTAACAGTTATCCGCAAAATGAAATCCGACTCATTTTTTCTAGTGAAACCACACAGAGTGAGATGATGCAGATACTTAGTTCTGTACAAGGACAAATTGTTGCTGGCCCCACAGATAAGGGGCTCTATAAAATACAAATAGAACGAGAGACAATTCCAAATATAGCGAAGACAATTTCATTGTTGCGAAATAACAAGCAAATAATTTTTGCTGAACCGGGAAAGGCATTAGCATTAATAAATAACTAGAATAAGGAATAAAAAAACACTAGGTATGCGTTCTAAAAATGATAAGAAAGTAGGCGCGCCATGCGCTCGCCTCAATAAAGATTTTGGGACTCCATGTCACAAAATCCAGCCACTACGCAGCGAATAGTAAGCCCCGGTGCGTCCTGCGTCCGCCTCAACTCCGCACAAAAGCT
>DUBW01000064.1:0-277 GCA_012960135.1 Methyloprofundus sp. | reverse complement strand
GTATTTTGGCACCTTTTTAGAGCTGGACTTCTAGGGTAGGAACTGAACTGCTCCTGGGTTTAGCCAGGCGTGCCTTTACGGTGTACACTTTTGCATCTATTCCCTTAAGATCATCCGTTTACCGAGCGAACTTAACGCTGGGTAATGTAGATTGTGAAGAGATTCATGTGGAACATATCACCTCTTGAGTGGGATTCACTAGACTGACGAGACTGGTGGTAGGAGTACGGGATTAGCACCACAATGGTTAATGTTTGGTTATATGGGCTGTGAAGGG
>DUBW01000063.1 GCA_012960135.1 Methyloprofundus sp. | reverse complement strand
AAATAATTAATAAAAACATAATGTTACATGGCGTCCCCGGACGGACTCGAACCGCCAGCTATCCCTTAGGAGGGGATAAAAAGCACATCTCTGTACAAACCCCACTAAACTATAGTATACCTGTAAAGCCTTAATATACATTGCCTAAAGCACCGTCTGGTCCTATAATAAAGTCTACTCAGGTTGATAGTGGTTTGTTTAATTTGGCGACTGGTTGGCGACTGGGATTTTTAGGGGTGATGGTGATGACAATAAAGCGTGGTAAGAAATCAGAGGTCAGAATTAAGCTGACTGATGGTCTAATTAATTATGCCAAATCAGGCAAAACCGATAAGAAGGACTGGCAGCAATTCAACAATGCACTGGCAGAAGTTGGCGGTACAATTCGTGATGCTGAACTGGTGGGCTTTCAAGTATCGAGAACCAGTCCTGCTAAAATCAGTTTTCGTTATGACTTCCGGTTGAATGGTAAGCGTAAAAATATTACGTTAGGGCAGTTTCCTAAAATCACAGTCACACAGGCAAGACTACTGGCGAAAGAAAAAATGCTGTCTGTGGCTAATGGTGATGATCCATTAACTGACAAGCAGGTTGCACGGGTAGAGGCTCAAAATACGCTTCAGAGTTATCTTGACCATGACTATAAGCTACACATGGAGTCGAGAGCTATTGAAGCCACTAAATACCTGAGCATCATCCGAAACGGTTTCCCTGAATTACTGAAGAAGCCATTGGGTTCGGTTACTAAAATCGATTTAGTAAAGTGGGTGCAATGCCAGACAAAGCTACATGACCAGAGTACCAAGGGCTATGCTTCAGCAACGATTACTCAAAGGCATGGCGCGCTTAAAAGTCTAATGTCTCATGCGCTTCGCAACGGTGTTATTGAGACTAATCCATTTGATAAACTGGACAAATTAGAATTCTCCACAATTACCGAAACAACCAGCCAGCAAGCTAAACGAACTTATCTAACCCTGGAGCAGCAACAAGCATTCCTGGCTTCAGTTGATGCCTATGATGAAAAGCATGGAGGTAGCTATCACAAGCCAATGATGTTAATTCTCTATTACATGGGAATGCGTACAGGTGATGTTGTTAGTCTAGATTGGACTCATATTATTGATACGCCATTCACTTGTAATATTTCTAAGGTGCTGGAAAAGGGGCGACGTAAAGTCAAAACTCCTTTTATAATGCCTATGCCTGAACCAGTACGCGATATGCTGAGGGAGAGGAAAAAGCAGCACGGCAGCCCAACTAACGGTTTAGTGTTTCCGAATGATAAGGGTCTTCGGCTGGGTAAACAGCCGTTAAGAAGTTGCTGGGAATGGATAAAAGAAGATGCTGGCTTTCATGATCACCTGGAGCTATACACACTCAGGCATAATTATATTAGCTGGCTGATTATGGATAACGTACCGCTACCAGTTATTGCAAAAATGATAGGACATACCAGTACTGACATGATTAACCGTAATTATGGACATTTGATTAAAGGTGCAACGGATAGCGCGGCGCAAAGATTTGTGGATAGGCTGAAAAATACAGCATAATACAGTTTAGTTAGTCTAGGGCATGCAACCCGAAAAGCAGATTCATTCAACCGCCTGACTAACTTCCCCCTTGAATGACAAACGCTTTATGAGTGGAGTGTTACAAATGAATAATTTAAATATTAATGGTGAGGTATTCATCCCGATTGATGATGCTAGAGATTACTTAGCTGATAAACTCGCCGTTTATGAACTTAAGATATTATATTTTCATTACATAGGTTTTGCTTACTACTATCGCGAACTGGATGAACCAATGGGGTGTCTTGACGAAGCAATCTTTTATGCAGATCGCGAGCGTGTGTATGTTGATGGTGTGATTGAAATACATGCCAGTTATTTCTGGCAGTCTCTACCTGATGTAGCAGATTCTGTTTACACCCAAAATTTTCACTTGCATACGGGCAAAGTAAACGGGAAGGATTTATTCATTGAGCCTGGTTCATACTTTGCAGGCCAGTCGATTTTATTGAGCAATAGCATAGTGTATGCAAAGCAATCAAATTTGGATGCGCTTGCTAAGCAATATGGAATACCTAAAAACATAGAAAATTGTGATGATTTTAATGATAAGCAAGAAGTTAATGCACCAAAAACAGATGCAGAACCGCCCCCCCCCGAAGAAGTATTAAAAGTGAAGGATAAAATGTCAATACCCGAACAAAGAACAAAGGCGATTCGCAAATATATAAAAGATAATCCTGATTTTCCAGGTGCAGTTACTCACATAGAAGCATGGGAGCAATTAATACAAGTTAATAAAGATTTGTTCCGGCCATCAAGCCAGAGCTTAATAAAAAGTACATTCAAGGGAGTTGAATTTAAAAGAGGAAGGCCACCGCTTAAAATCAGGGAAACGGAGCCTAAGCGGAGTGATGATTTTTAGTCCCTGGTAGGCGGCAGGGTAATTCGCTG
>DUBW01000062.1 GCA_012960135.1 Methyloprofundus sp. | reverse complement strand
GCTGCAAACTCCAAGGTCAAACCAGAGCCTAAAACAACGCCAACGCCAACGCCAAAACCTAAATCTAAATCTAAATCAACATCCCCTAAAGTCGAACTACGCACGGTTATGATGAAAAACCCGGCAACAGGAGAAGACGTAAAAGTTGCAGGTAATTACAGAATGGTCAAGAGATGGATCAAAGAGGCTCTAGTCGAAGAGGGCTTATTAGGAAAGATCTATAAAAATAATGAGCTGGATGAAGCTGCCAAAGTCGTTGTAGCTGAAGCACTTTCCATTATTAAGGCAATGGATAAATATAAAGTCTAGTTTATTATACTTCGCGCGGCCGCGCGAAGTATAAGCCTGGAAGTCTATATGGCTGAGTGACTACAGCTGAGTAGGCTTCCGGCAAATATATTCCTATTTATATAGAAAATAGCTCGCGCATTTTCGCACCAGGGTGTTCTGCCCGCATAAAAGCTTCGCCTACCAGGAATGTATAAATATCATTATCCATCATTAACCGCACATCATCCTGTGTATGAATGCCGCTTTCGGTAATGACTAACCGCTCATCTGGCACCATCGCCTGTAAATCCAGTGTGGTTTGTAGCGATGTTTCAAAGGTTCGTAAATTGCGGTTGTTTATGCCCATTAAAGGCGTATCCAGGTTTAAGGCACGCTGCATCTCTTCACTGTCATGGACTTCAACCAGTACATCCATACCTAGCTCCTTAGTCGTATCTGCCAGTTCGTGCATTTGTGTATCGGTTAAAGCCGCAACAATTAATAAAATACAATCTGCCCCCAGAGCACGTGACTCATATATTTGATAAGGGTCAATCATAAAATCCTTACGTAATACCGGGATCGGGCAGGCTTGTCTTGCCATCTGTAAATTAACTTCCCCGCCCTGAAAATATTCTTTGTCGGTCAGCACAGAAAGGCAGGTTGCGCCACTCATTGCATAGTCCTGAGCAATCTCTACGGGCCTAAAATTCTCTCTGATCACACCTTTGCTCGGAGAGGCTTTCTTGACCTCAGCAATAATCGCGGGTTTTTTATTAGCCGCTTTTTCTTGCAGGGCACGGGCAAAACCACGCGGTGTTTCTGTGTCGCTAATTATATTGGCTAAATCAGCAATAGACATGCGTAATTTACGCTTTGTAATTTCTTCAGCTTTAGTCGCAAGTATCTTTTTTAAAATATCTGGGGTATCTGTCATATTGGGATTTTATATTTATCTATATGCTTATGATGTAGGGCATGGCTTTAGCTGGCCAGAATCGTAAATTATGTTAAGGCGGGCTAAAGCAACGCTCTACAATTAATATTTGAACTATCTAGATTAAACGGGGTTGAAATTCACTAATGCATTTAGCTTTTCTTTAGCTGCACCAGAAGTAATCACTTCTTTGGCCTTGTTAATGCCAGTTACTAATGAATCTGCCAAATCAGCAGCATAAATTGCTGCGCCGGCATTTAAGATAACAATATCCAGTGCAGGGCCAGGCTGGTTGTCCAGTACAGACTTCACCACCGCTAAACTGTGTGCTACATCATTAACTGCTAAGTCAGCTAAATCGGCACGTTGCAAGCCAAACTGCTCAGGAGTGATGGTATAGGTAGTAATTTCACCATTATTCAATTCAGCGACCGAGGTCTCACTGGCAATACTGATTTCATCCAGACCATCTTCGGCATTAACGATTAAGATATGTTTACTACCCAGGGTTTTTAATACTTGGGCTAAGGGCTCTAGCCATTGTTTAGCAAAAACACCAATAAGCTGGTTAGGAGCCGCCGCTGGATTTGCCAAAGGGCCGAGTAAATTGAATAAGGTGCGCACACCCATCTCTTTACGCGCAGCAGCTACATGACGCATTGCGCCATGGTGTTTTTGCGCAAATAAAAAACCTACGCCAATTGAATTAACGCACCGTGTCACTTGTTCAGCCGATAGGTCTAAATCCACTCCTGCTGCCTCAAGCACGTCAGCACTGCCAGAGCGGCTGGAAACTGAGCGATTACCATGTTTTGCAACAGTTCCACCAGCTGCGGCAACGACAAAGGCGCAGGTTGTGGAGATATTAAAAGTATTTGCACCATCCCCTCCTGTGCCGCAGGTATCAATAATATGCTCGCCTTGTATTTCCACTCGAGTGGCAAGTGCGCGCATCACTTCTGCTGCAGCAGTTATTTCTGCTACTGTTTCACCTTTACAGCGTAAAGCAATTAAAAATCCTGCAATTTGTGCAGATGTTGCATCGCCGCTCATAATACTGTGCATCACATCAAGCATCTCTGGGCGAGTCAGGTCTTGTTTATTAAGTACTGTTTGTAAGGCCGTTTGTATGTTCATTTTATTTTGTAGGGTGCGTTTTACGCGCCATTTGTTACGCTCAAAAGATAAGGTAGATGGCTATTTTCTCTCTAGAAAATTACGCAACATATCATGCCCATGTTCAGTCAAAATAGATTCCGGATGAAACTGCACCCCTTCTATATCCAGCTCTTTATGGCTTACGCCCATGATTTCGTCGATATTACCTTGTTCGTCCTGAGTCCAAGCCGTGACTTCTAAACAATCAGGCAAAGTTTGCTGATCAATTACCAGAGAATGATAGCGAGTGGCGGTAAAAGGGTTATTTAAGCCTTTGAATACGCCACTACTATTATGAAAAACAGGCGAGACCTTACCATGCATAATACTCTTCGCATGCACGATATTACCGCCAAAAGCGTGGCCTATACTTTGATGGCCTAAACAGACGCCTAGTATAGGCACCGATCCGGCAAAGTGTAGGATAGTTGCAACTGAAATACCCGCTTGCTTAGGAGTACAAGGGCCTGGAGAAATGACAATTCTATCTGGATTTAACGCGTGTATATCATCAATGCTGACTTCATCATTACGCACAACCGTGACATCCGCACCTAATTCACCAAAATATTGCACCAGATTATAAGTAAATGAATCATAATTATCGACCATCACAACTTTACATGCACTCATGAGCCATCTCCATTTAATCCAGCTTCGGCCATAGTGACTGCACGGAAAATTGCTCGTCCTTTATTCATGGTTTCATCCCATTCATTCTGCGGTACAGAGTCATAAACAATACCCGCTCCAGCTTGTATATGTAAGGTTTTATCTTTGATCACCGCCGTTCTTATCGCTATTGCAGTATCCATATTCCCTGACCAGGAAATATAGCCGACTGCACCTGAATACACCCCCCGTTTTACCGGTTCAAACTCATCGATAATTTCCATTGCGCGAATTTTAGGCGCACCACTCACAGTTCCCGCAGGAAAGGTTGCTGCCAGAACATCAAAAGCATCTTTGTCAGCCTGTAACTCACCGGTAACATTAGAGACGATATGCATTACATGCGAATAACGTTCAATCAGCATTTTATCGGTTAATTCAACTGTACCGATTTTTGCCACACGTCCTGCATCATTACGCCCCAAATCAATCAGCATCAAATGTTCTGCCAACTCTTTAGGATCAGCCAATAACTCTTTCTCCAGAGCGATATCTTCGGCGGCGGTTTTGCCGCGCGGCCGTGTTCCTGCAATCGGCCGCACCGTGACCATATCATCTTCCAGACGGACCAGAATTTCAGGAGAAGAACCAACGATATGGAAATCCTCTAAATTAAGGTAATACATATAGGGAGACGGGTTTAAACAGCGTAACGCACGATATAAATCTATCGGCGCGGCTGTAAAAGGAATAGATAAGCGTTGCGATAACACAACCTGCATCACATCTCCGGCAACGATATATTCCTTGGCTTTTAAGACCGCGTCTTTAAAGCCCTGCTCGGTAAAACCGGAAACAAAATCTGCCTCATCAACCTGCTTGGGAGTATGTTCCTTATTTGTTTGTGCTTTCAAGTCATGTAACTTGACAACGAGCTTATCCAGGCGAACTAGTGCTTTATTATAAGCGTCTTGCTGATCCGGGTTTGCGTGCGTTAGCAAGATCAATTTTCCCGATAAATTATCAAATACCAGAATTTCTTCTGAGACCATCAATAAAATATCTGGACTGCCAATCGGGTCGTCTTTGCCGATTGATTTTAGGCGTGGCTCAATGTAGCCAATGGTTTCATAACCAAAATAACCGACCAGACCACCATTAAACCGAGGCAGGTCATTTATATCCGGGACTTTAAAGCGTTGTTTATATTCTTCTATCCAGAGCAGAGGATTATCATGCTGAAAGTTTTCTACACGCTTGCCTGCTTCTTCGATGCGAATCTCATTAGCAAAGATTTTGATCACTGTTTGACAAGGCAAGCCAATGATTGAATAACGTCCCCATTGCTCACCACCATGCACTGATTCAAATAGATAAGAATAAGCACCATCAGCTAATTTTAGATATGCGCTCAGCGGCGTATCTAAATCGGCCAGCACTTCCCGTGCGATGGGAATACGGTTGTAGCCTTGCTCGGCGTATAAGTTGAATTGTTCTGGTGTCATGAGGTGTGTTTGATTATAGTGACACGGTGGCTTAAAGCCTTACCTGAATATCATTTGAATTGCGGTGATGAAAGCTAGTATTTTAAACGAATGTTGCTGTATTTAATAATGATATTAAATATATCGTCCTGCTGGATTTTTCTAGGTTAATGCTCTTATATACAAACGGACACTAAAGATTGTTACTGTCGAGCTAAAAATACTGCTCTTGCCTTGCTACAACAAGGTAACTCCGCTTCACGAATATTGTATCTATGCAATGAATATCTTGTATGCCCAGTAGCTTTGCAGACTCGGTAGAGCGCCGTAAATCACTACAGACTATGGTCTTGCATTGCCTGATTATAAACAGTTATCCATTGCTGAAATTCATTGTCATTTAATTTACCAAATTCCGGAACAGCAGCTTTGCCATGTCTGATAAAGATATTTTTCATGTTTTAATGATGAAAGCACTTAACACGACTATGAGCTTAATAGGGGGCAGCAGATGAGAGAGGCTGGATTATGATTAATTGTTTCATTAAAAGAAACAATTAATGAATTATTTTCGGTATTGTAAATAAATTATATTCCCTTATAATTTGCACATGGGTTGATTAAGCTCATATCACTTAACTAAGAGGATATATTTATGAAAGACATTTACAAAGATGCTTTAACTGCACTAATATTTTTTATCGGACTGTTTGGATTTGTTTCCGGCGAATTTATTATTTCATCGACATTATTCGCTACTGCTGCAATAGCTAGTAACGTAAATGTGAGCCGTAAAAGGAGTAAGCCTGGTCAGAGCGCATGAGAATAACGCCCGTTATCAAGCGGCGTAAACGAAAAATACAAGGCTTCCCGATTTATTAGAATCAGGAAGCCTTTTTTTGTGCTTGCTGAAAACAGCATAGGTCAACAGTTCAGCGTATGCCATCGGTCAGTATAGAACTTTTTCCTGAGTACAATATGGCTCAAGTAAACCAGGTACAGTTTTTAGTCTAGATCATTATTCGGATACAGGGAATATTCCCCATCAGGACCTGTATAGCCAGGTGAATTCGGCCCTGGATTCTCACCATTCCCAGTATGTTCATCGCGCCAGGCTTCAGCCGCACGTGAGTCAGGATCATAGTAACCTTCTTCTATCATTTCACCCGCACAACCTGCTAGTCCAAACACAGACGAAGCAAGGAATGTACTTAATATAAATCTTGATACATGTAACATTTTTTTACCTTTTTTTTGTAAAATCCACTGAGTATTCAATCAGCTGGTTTCTGTTCCTGCACTACCCCGTTCTCAGCCAGCAACACAGTATTCGCTAAGCCATGAAAAATACCATGCTCAATCACACCCGGCGTGGCAGATAATAAATGATTGAATTCAGCAATCTCCGGTGTAGAAGCAAAATGCATATCTAATACTAAACTGCCATAAGATGTTACCGCCAGGCCGTTACCCTTGCTATTCTGACGCAAAGTTCCTTGTCCACCCAATTGCTGAAGGCTATTCTGTACCAGTCGCCAGGCAAAGGGCATTACTTCAACCGGGATAGGGAAGTTCGCCCCAATATGTGTCACCATCTTGCTTTGATCAACTAGTACAATAAATTGCTCGCTCGCCTTTGCCAATAGTTTTTCTCTCACTAGGTCGGCACCCTGACCTTTCAGTAAAGTGTTATCGGGCGTCACCTCATCGGCCCCATCCACATATAAATCCAGACGAGTTAAATTTTCTATTGCGACCAGGGATAAGCCCAGTTCCTGAGCCTTAAGCATGCTAACTATCGAGCTGGATACGCAGCTAATTTGCAGACCTTCCTCTGCTTGACGGCGCGCCAGTTCAGCGATAAAAAAATCAGCAGTGGACCCAGTTCCGAGACCCACAACCATACCATCTCTAACCAGTTTAGCGGCGTGTTGTGCGACCAGTTGTTTATCGTTCATATATATTTCTCACCAAGACTAATGCACGAACTATTTAATAGCTAAAACTGGGAGTGGGGTTTAGGCTCCACCGGTACAACGCGGGGCTAAAGATCCCGCTCCCCTGTGCCGAAATAATTTCGTAAATGTGCTACCAGATACCTCAGTATTTAGTAATGCTCAAAGGGTAACTTATAAAATTACCTGGGTTAATTTTTTTATACGCCGCGAAATTGCAGTTGCTGAATTCTCTCAAGCATAGCCTGAGCGTGACCCTCATGGCTAACACCATACAAAGCTTCAACTAATTTGCCTTGTTTATCAATAATAAAAGTGGATCTAAGAATCGCCATCTTGGTTTCGCCATTCTTTACTTTTTCTCGCCAGACATCATAAGCTACACATAGCTCACCACTCTCATCAGCAAGCAAATCCAGTTTTAAGCCAAATTTAGCAATAAAGTTAGCATGACTCTCGCAAGAATCTTTACTCACGCCAATAATAACGGTGTTAAGTGCAGAAAATTCACTTGCCAGTTGAGTAAAATCATTGGCTTCTATCGTACAACCAGGCGTGTCATCCTTTGGGTAGAAATATAAAACAACATTTTTACTGCCTTGAAAAGATGATAGTTCAACAACTTTACTGTCCTGATTGACTGAGCTGAATTCTGGGGCGATCTGATCTTTTTCTAACATAATATAGTTCCTTATTATTTTTATAATGACAGAGGATTAAATTGATTATTACTGAATTTAATGAGTAAAAAAACCTTAAAAATAGTCTAGGAATACCTTATAAAACTGTCAGGTTTCACCTAAATATTGTTGGCAGCGCAGGTTTAACTTTTCCTTAAGAGTAAGCTTCTGGATTTTTTGAATATAATTTTTTACGCACCAGATCTATATGTATCAGCTGGTTGTAGGCCTGGTCGGCATAAGACATCGGTGTTTTTACTTTATTGACTTGGTCTTCAATTTGCGCCAAATCCCGATTAATCTGCACAAATTCTGCAACGTTGGGCTGTTTTCGGTGAACAGTATCGGCCACCTCCTGCAAATCTTTATACCAGCGATAAATTTTAGAGCGGATACGCCAGCGGTATAGCGGTGGCATAATCTTACCCAGCGGTAGCAATAAGGCTAATAGAGGCACCAGCAAAACAATCATTCTATCGATAAATACTGCAGGCCAGAAAGGTAGATAGCGCATCAACAAAGGCGGACCAACTTTGTAAAATCGGTCTGCAATTTCGTTGATAGGGTACGCAGTAAACTCAGCCGATGGAAATGTACCTGCTGCAGAAAAAACACTAGCTTTACTATGAATAACATCGGCAGCCCGAAGTAATAAAACAATCAACGCAGGATTAAAACCTTCGCTAACAACTAAATTAGCAGTAGGCGAGAGCATAGTGATAGATTGATCCGGAATATTTTTTTCCAGATCAATAACGCCTTCCGGCAGGGTAACTTTAGATAGATAAGGTATCAGGCGTATATAGGCATCAGCACGCTGTAGATCAAGCAATTCTAATTGTTCATTATGTAGCAGTTGCTGAACGCTTGCCGATTCAATGGAAGCAACTATAATATCGGCTGCAATTTTAGATTGAAGCAGGGCTTCTGCCGCTTCATTAGAGGATAGCCCAAATAATTTAGGCTCCGGATTTTCAATATGATTGAGTTTTAATATCTGTTTTGCCAGGATTCGAGTGCCACTACCTTCCTTGCCAATAGCAATATTCAAGTTGGATAAATCAGCTATTTGTTCGATCTTCTTATGTTTGCCGAGAAAAATCCATAAAGGTTCATAGTAAAGACTTCCCAGCGAATAAAGTCCTGGCTCATCTTTTCCTGTGCCTCCTTGAATAAAAGCCAGGTCAGCCTCTTTATTGATTAAGCGACTGATGTTTTCCCCTGGACCTGATGAACTAACAATTTCCAGTTCGATTCCTTCCTTGGCAAGTTCCTCGCGGTATTGTTGTGCTATTTTGTAATATGTTCCACTCTTGGAGCCGGTTGTAATAACAATCTTTTTCGGTGGTGGTGGGGCAACAAATTGATAGGCAAACCAGAATCCCGTTATAACCAGTAAAATGGCAGGGCCAAAAGTAATGATAAGATCTATGTTTGATCTTTTTGAGGCATTGTTTGACATTGCTTTACCCGTGATTCTTTTTATAGAATAAAATACTAGCACTGCCCGTCATAATAGCCGCTATTAGTGAATATGTATACTATGCGTGGCCAAATGGCTTCTGTAATAACAGCGTATCATTGACATAATTAATAGCTTAAGTTCATACTCCATACAGTTATAAACAAAAATCTAGCACCAGTAATACAGGATAACAAGACAAACAAGTGGTGGATGTTATAAAATCATCGCTCTAAATTAGACTGTTTAACCTTAGAATATTTTCAATAGCACGCTTTTTACCTACATCCCCCCAGATAATACATGCAAGCACCTGAACTTCCTTTACGTGATATCCATTTACCTCCGGCAATTAGCTGGTGGCCCCCTGCCATAGGCTGGTGGATTTTAGCAGTGCTGATCCCGCTTTGTCTGTACCTGGGCTATCGATGGTATAAATATATCACGCGTAAGACCGCGCTAAAATCTGCAAAAAAACACCTTATTGCACTTAGAAAAAATGAACAATTACCCAAGCGGGAAAAGTTAGTCGCTTTATCTAGTTTAATGCGCCGCGCCGCTGTCAGCCTGTATCCACGTACAGATGTTGCCAGCCTTACGGGTGAAGACTGGCTCAATTTTCTGGATGAAAGTATCCCTAATCGGGGCTTTAATAGCGACACCGGTTGGCTATTAACGGATGCGCTGTATAGTCAAAACATTGATACACAATATCTGGCGCCACTGATTAATTTATGTGAAAACTGGTTAAACGCACAAAAAGAGCCTAAAACATGATTCATTTTGTCTGGCCATGGGCATGGCTAATCCTTCCTTTACCATGGTTAATCCGGCGCTTTTTTCCTGCCGCCAAAGTCAGCGAACAGGCTGCGCTTATCGTACCTTTTTTGCAAGACTTCAATGTCGCAGAAAGCCAGCAAGCCAGCGTATCGAATAAACCCTGGGCTTTATGGATAGCTATCGCGGCATGGTGTTTTCTGGTGCTTGCAAGTGCCCGCCCACAATGGTTAGGTGAGCCAATAGAACAGGGAGTTAGTGGACGTGATTTAATGCTCGCAGTAGATTTATCAGGCAGTATGAAGGAGCAGGATTTTATCGTCAATAATCAGGCGGTAGATCGCTTGACTGCGACTAAAACACTGGCTAATGAATTTATTGAGCGACGGGTAGGAGATCGTATCGGCTTGATATTATTTGGTACCAATGCCTATTTACAAACACCACTAAGTTTCGACCGCAAGACGGTGCAAATTTTATTAAATGAATCGGCCATAGGTTTGGCAGGGGAAAGTACGGCCATAGGTGATGCCATTGGCCTAGCAGTGAAACGGCTGCAAGACCAGCAAACAGATACTCGGGTATTAATCTTACTCACCGATGGTGCCAATACGGCAGGCGAAGTGACGCCGATAAAAGCCGCTGAAATTGCCGCCCAGCACCAGCTAAAAATTTACACCATAGGCATCGGTGCAGATGAGATGATCGTCAGTAGTTTTTTTGGAAAGCGCAGAGTTAACCCGTCACGCGACCTAGATGAAAAGACCTTGACAGCGATTGCCGAAAAAACCGGTGGTCGATATTTCCGCGCCAGAAATACCGATGAGCTTAAACAAATCTACCAGTTACTAGACCAATTAGAGCCAGTTGAAAAAGACAAGCAATTCTTTCGTCCGCGTTCTGAATTATTTTTTTGGCCCTTGGGAGCTACCTTGATATTAGCAGCACTGATTAGCATGGCGCGATTACGATGGAGATGATACTTAGCGAATTTCATTTTTTAAGACCCTACTGGTTATTGGCATTTATTCCCTTGCTGATGGTTATTGTGCTTAGCGTAAAAAATAAATTGCAGCAGGGAAGCTGGCAAGCCGTTTGTGATGTTGATTTATTACCTTTTGTTTTACAGGAAAATCTCACACAGCAAAGTCGTACGCCATTATTTACCAGTAGCTTTGCGGCTGTTCTAACTATTCTTGCAATGGCAGGACCTACCTGGGAGCGCATACCCACCCCAGTTTTTAGAAATGCGGCGGCTCTGGTCATCGTTCTGGATTTATCGCGCTCGATGGATGCTGGCGATATAAAGCCCTCGCGCCTGATACGGGCGCGGTATAAGATTTCCGACCTGTTACAAAAACGCAAGGATGGCCAGACAGCGCTAGTGGTTTATGCCGCATCTGCTTTTACGGTCACGCCGTTAACTGATGACACAGAAACCATCAACAGCCAGTTAGCTGCACTAAACAGCGATATTATGCCAGCACAAGGTAGTAACACCGCGATCGCCTTACAACATGCAGTGCAACTATTTAAGAATGCCGGCCTGCAAAAAGGCCAGATATTGCTAATTAGCGACGACGATAAAATAACAGAAGCGATAGAGCAAGCCGACTTACCCAAAGCATATCAGCTTTCCATCCTGGGTGTGGGTACACAAGAAGGTGCGCCTATAAAATTAGCGCAAGGCGGGTTTTTGAAAGATAGCGGTGGCAATATCGTGTTAGCAAAATTAAATAGTTCTGCTTTAAGAAAAGCAGCTCAGGAAAGTGGCGGTATCTATCAGAAAATGACCGATACCGATGCGGATATAGAGCGACTTAGTCATTATTTTGATCAAACAGCACAGCAAAGTGAAGTGCAGAATAATGATTTACTGCTAGAAAACTGGGTAGAAGCAGGCGTCTGGCTATTGCTGCCAATATTACTGCTCGCCGCTTTTTCGTTTAGGCGCGGGCTATTATTAGGGAGCTGACAAGCTGTCATCTCAAAACCCATGTTTTACCATGAAGGGCTTGAAGGTACCCCCTGTGTCAGGATAGTTTTAGTGATTTATCTAATAAGGTGATTGGTTGCGCCATTGAAGCTCATAAAACACTTGGCCCTGGATTATTGGAATCTACTTATCAGTAATCCCTCGCACATGAACTAAAAATTAACCAGATAGAATTCAAGCTTGAGTACCCTTTACCAGTAAAATACACAGGTATTCATCAAGCACAGCTTTTGACTTATATGAAGCGGGCTAATATTAAACACGGCTTCCTAATTAACTTTAATGTAAAACTATTAAAGCAAGGCTTAAAAAGCTTCGTTTTATAAAAGTATTCAAATAAAACACTTAAAGCCCAAAGAAAGGCCTTCAAGTCCTTCATGCTCTCCATGGTGAACAATAATGACACGACATAAAATCAGCACTCTAACTGCCTGGTTATTTATTTTTTTATTGCCTGTATCTGAAAACAGCTATGCCTTCGAGTGGCAGGATCTATGGCAAACCAGCGAGCAGCAGGCGCAGCAGGAATATTCAAATGGCAACTACCAGCAGGCGGCAGAGCAGTTTACCGAGCCTGCCTGGCAGGCAGCGGCACGCTATAAAGCCGATAAGGCACTCTCTGAAGAAGAGCAAATGCTACCTGCATCGACGGATACCGGATTTTATAATCAGGGCAATGTATTAGCAAAGTCAGGGCAGCTGGATAATGCCATTGAGGCATATGATCAAGCCTTAAATCTCAATCCAGATAATAAAGATGCTCAATATAATAAAGAGCTGGTCGAAAAGGCGCTAGAGCAACAAGAGCAGCAACAACAAGAGCAGGATAAAAATCAGCAGCAACAAGATAAAAAAGACCAGGAGGATGATCAATCTGGCGATCAGCAAGAACAGCAGAACCAACAGGGAGAGCAATCAGAAGAGCAATCTGAGCAGCAATCGGGACAACAAGAAAAGCAAGATTCACAAGAGCAGGACGCTGCTCAGGATCAGCAACAAGATTCTGCTAGTGAAACTGATGAGGAACAAGACCAGGAAGATATGCAACCACAGCAAGGCGAAGCTGATAAAGAAGAAAATCCAGCTGAACAAGAAGCTGAAAGCGCACAAGCCAGTGAAGAAAGCGTTGAAGAGAAAGAGGAACAGCAAGCAAGCGAGCAATGGTTGAAGCGCATTCCTGATGATCCATCGGGATTATTAAAGCGAAAATTCAAATACCAGTATGGGCGCCAGAAGCAACCGCAAAATAGCGGGCAGCAGTGGTAATAATCCATCCAATTGTAGGGGGAGGCTTTAGTCCTCCATTATCAAAATTAAGGAACAGGCGGGCTAAAGCCGCGGCCTACAAATTCTCTTGAGTTAGGAGGTTAGCAATGCAAGCAGGAATCATTGGTCTGGGCGCTATGGGCACAGGCATGGCGCGCAATATTGCCCGATCGGGTTATTTAACCAAGCTTTGGAACAGAACTCCGGATAAAGCACATAAACTAGCAGCAGAGTTAGGAATTGAGGCTGCTACCTCAATTCAGCAGCTTGCCTCCAGTATAGACATTATTATTATCTGTGTTTCCGCCGATAATGACCTGCTAGAAGTCATAAATGCAATATTGCCTTACGTCAAGCCAGGCTGCATCGTTATTGATACCTCTACCGTCAGTAGTGCAACAGCTCTGGTTGCCGCTGATTTATTAGCCAGCAGACAAATACATTTTCTGGATGCGCCTGTATCAGGTGGTGTAGAAGGTGCTAAAAATGGCACGTTAGCAATGATGGTAGGCGGTGATAACGCCATATTGGATAAAGTAAAACCAGTATTAGAAGCGATGTGTGCACGCATAATCTATATGGGGAAAACCGGAATGGGGCAAGGAACCAAAGCGGTAAATCAAATTATGGCAGCAGGTATTAACCAGGCAGTTACCGAGGCTCTGGCATTTGCACAGGCAGAAGGGCTGCCCTTAGAAAAAGTGATTGAGGTTGTTGCTGGTGGCGCTGCTGGCAACTGGTTTTTAGACCACCGCGGCCTAAGTATGACTCAACAGGATTTCCAGCCAGGGTTTAAGCTGGGCTTACATCATAAAGATCTAAAAATCTGTCAGTCCATGGCAGCAAAAAACTTGGCAAGTTTACCCGGGGTCGAGCAGACCCTCCTCGATTATGATGAGCTGATAAAAGAGGGCTATGCTGACGAGGATATTTCTGCTTTATTTCGCCTAAAGCAAAGAGAAAGTTCGGCAGGGTAGATTTAAGGGGCCCCTAGAAACACACAGCATCCATCCTCGCGGGTCTTTTTGTCCGCTATCAGCACTGTAGACATCGTTACGTAGCTCGCTATGCGTCTATCGCTACAGCACTGATGATAAACAAAAAACCTGCCCAAAGATTGGACGATTATTAATTTCCAGGCGCCTAATATGTTAAAGAGTGGTGTCATTAATAGATGATAATAATGGCGCCATGAAAAATACACACTCTAGGAGGCTGTCCGAGAATAGAAGCCGTAGCGAGGGAAGGCCTTTTTGAGTCAGTTTTTTCGAACATTTGAGGCGAATAGTTGCGCTCTTTAACGAAAATGTTCGGGGAAAATGGCCAAAAGGGATTTTTCCGTAGTAGGGTCTCTATTCTTGGACAGCCTCCTAGTGAGGCCAAAAAACAAGAACGACTTTATACCTGACGCAAGAGATAAAGTTGGGGCTAGGCTGCATTCCCAGGGGGGCAAAAACGGCTCTTATGAATAGAGCGATTGCCCATGCTCTGCAGGAAGTAGAAAAAAAGAAAATAATAAAAAGTTTATAAACATGATCTCAGATATTGAACCGGTTAAATCGGAGTTAGCTTCTGAAGAAATGGTTCGGTGGCTTAGGCAGGGCAAAGAAAACCCTCTAGTTGCGAATAAAGCTGATAATGAATAAAATCGTTTTAGATTCGTGCGTATTCAGTAAATTATTTTTATTGGAGCCAGTCTCATCAAGAGGCTGCTATCAGTTCCTTTACGACTAAAAATGTCTATGCACTTATTAAACAGTATCAATTAGCTAACTCTCATCCTCCTTTTTGATCATTCAGCACCCAGCAGGCCACTCCGGGCAATATATTCCCCTCTCTATTAGCCAATCTCTCCCTGTTTATTTGTAGCCGATTCATTACTTCTTAAAATGAGTTGTTAATTAGCAACAAATGATACGACAATCTTTAATATTTTATGTGAATACTTATT
This sequence comes from Methyloprofundus sp., assembly GCA_012960135.1. Lineage (GTDB taxonomy): Bacteria > Pseudomonadota > Gammaproteobacteria > Methylococcales > Methylomonadaceae > Methyloprofundus. Next base: position 563 of record DUBW01000062.1, on the reverse strand, counting down.
AAGTATTCATTAGTGATTGATAAACAAAGAAAATAATATTTTAAAAAAAAATGCTCTATAAACTTGTAAGGATTAAAGTTTACTGCTATTATTTTCATCGTGTTACAAGATGTTGTATAAAAGATACGAATTGTTGTAATATTTGCACAAACCTTATAATAACCCTTGGGGGGGACTATGTTTAAAAATACTAAATTAGCTCTGAGTGCTGCGACAGCGCTTCTAGCATTAACCGGATTAGCAGTAGCACCACAGGCTAGTGCTGATGATATGGCAGAGTTAAAAGCGCGAATTGCCAACTTAGAAAAGCAGGAAACCGAAAGACAAACGATGGGTGGCGGCAACATGGTCTCCTTCCGTGGTGGTTTCGCAAGAAACAATGAGCCTCGTTATGGTGAAATTTTAACGGATACAGGCGGATTTGGTGGCCAGGTGAATGGCGAGCAGGAGGGCTGGTATGTGGGTGCTGCTTTAGACCTTGTTTTAAGTGATGACTTCTTTACTCTGGATGATAGCATCGAAGTGCTGGGTGAGATCATGTTCGAATATAAGGAATTTGATCA
>DUBW01000061.1:818-15817 GCA_012960135.1 Methyloprofundus sp. | reverse complement strand
TAGAGATTAAATGATTGGATCAAAGTGAAAATTAACGATAATTTAGGTTGCTTTTTAAGACAGTATCTGACCCCATTGGTTTCTAGGATGACTTCCAGGGCCGATTTTAAAGCATAAGAAATAGTAGACTAAAAATAAATCGAAGCATCCAAAGTGACCTCATTGGAATGCCGGCCATCATACATACCCATCCAAGCATATTCTAAACCTAAATAGACCTGGCCAAATAATTCACGCTGCACAAACGCTGTTACCTCTTGCTGAACACCTGTCACCGATATTTCATCTATGGCACTCCCAGCAACCAGCATTGGCATATTTTGCGTATTATAAGCGCCATTATATGCGACAGAGAATACGGTTTCTTTATCGCTTCCAAGAATATTAATGCTTGGCGAGAAACTGGTTTGTATGTACCAGGCCCCCGCACGCTTATCATTCGTATAACTGCGTTTCTTAGTCGTCGTCGTTAACCCGGCAAAAAGCATATAATCTTGATAACCTATGCTACCTTCAAAGTTAAGTACTGAGTTATGATCTTGTCGATTTCTTAACGCTGTACCTGAAACCGCACCAGATCCAGTGCCTGTGCCATTTGCTAACTGCTTACTTGCGGCGATACCAGAATTTGCCGTATTGTACAAATAACCAAAATTCAAGCCATAAGTGATATCTGTATTGGTAATATCACCGTGGTAAAAAATACTATACATGAAATTCCCCTCATGCTCCCCGCTTACTGGCTCCGAGTCTGTCGTCCCTTGAATCAGCGCACCATTTTCAGCTTTGGGCATAAAAAATGCCAGGTTTGTATTCAATCCACCATGATCATAAGCCAATGTAATATTCGGCATATGTCCAGGCCTAAATAAACCTTTAGTGAGGCCTTTAATCCAGGGTCCACCACCTGCAAACGTTCCAAATGGCATACGGCTCTGACCTATCGTTAAAAAAATTGGAAATTTTTCTAAGTTTCCTAAGGTTGCAAACGCATCGACTAGCCCAATCTCATTTTGTGTCGCAGCAATAGAAATATACATTTGCGTCCATTTATTAAGATTAGCCATCATATACAATTCAGCGGTAGTCAGATAAATACCGCTACCATCATGATAAGTTTCCGTGCCATAAGAACTACCATCATCAATATCTGCAGGCACTGCTTCAGGCTCACTAAAATGATTTCCCCACCACCCTTGTGCATCTACTTCAATATAGGCACTAAAAACTAATGCCCGATAGTTTGTCTGCTTATTTCCAAATTTATTCTTTACTTTTTGCAAATTCAATGGAATCAAGGAGGAAGGGTATTCACCAAAAGTTGTTTGCTCGCCAACATCCGAGTCAGAGTAAATAAGTGTTGGTAAGCGTCCCTGAGAGCGAGGGACATTATAGTTTTTTTTTGTATTTTTATCGCCCACAGCGCTCCCAAAATAAACATAATCTCTCCAGCCAGGCCTATGCTCACTCACTTCTTTTTCAAGATTCTGATCTCCCCCCTGCAATGTATCAGTTTGTTTTTGCTTTACATCTGGGCTTGTATTAACTACATCTGTTTGTTTTTGAGTATTTGTTTGCGTGGTATCTGTTGCCTCTGCTATATTTGAATCGGCAGAAAAAATAACCGCCGCTATTATAGTAGCGGTCACACTCTTTTTAGCCATTTAACTTTTCCATTTTCAGCAAAACAAAAACTATTCTGACCTTGAGAATAGTACTAGAAAAGAGCAATCCTCAAAGGAAATCCAAAATATTGAATATCTCGATCAAACAATCGTAGCCGGTACGATCATATAACTTTTCAACAGTTCTCCACTCTAAGAAATGGCCTAATTAATCTCATACCCTGGACTCCAATCTCAATGATAGTAATGGCTAACATAAAGAATAGCTGCGTGTTTTAATACCATTCTCTAAAAAACTAAATGTAGTCGCATGATTATAAGGTGAAATAAAAATATAGTGAAACATCTTTTGATACAGCACAGGTTAATTTATAGATTGATCAAAGTTTTGTCAGAGGATCTAAATGAATCACAACCGTTTTCACTTAGTAGTCATACAACAGGTGAATTTACACTTCTGCTCAAACATAATTGCTCAATTGTATTAATTCCACAGTGCTATACTTTATATAGCTAAAGCTTTTAGGATTATAGTTGAGCATATATTATTACCTTGACTTTGTGACTTAGAATTCTTATGCTTTTGTTGCCTTAAAGGGGCCTTGGGTGTTCCGCTTAGTTGAAAAAATCCATGCATTTGAGAACAAGCTGAGGTTTTCTAGTTCATTAAGAATTAGCTATACATAATTATTAAATTAGTGAATATTTACCAAATAATGATTTGGATAAAGTTTTTGATAAACAGGTACATACAAATTTCTTTGGTAACATCAAAGTTGAATAATTTCTAATTAAAATTATTAGTTTTTAGATGAGCGACAGAGACTGGTGAGTAAATTGACTGATAGAAGGACATCCATAGAGATCAAAGACATTCAAATAAAAACAACACAAGTTCTACTTGAACAAGCTAATTTAACTGTAGATGCAGGTGAAAAAATAATTCTCACCGGGCCCTCTGGTTGTGGGAAAACGACTATGCTGTTAACTCTCATTGGTGGATTTAAGTGTCAATCCGGGAGTATTAAGGTAAACGGATTACTTTTAAATGCGCAGAATATTCAGAAAATCCGCAGCCTCATTTCCTATATTCCACAAGCTGCACCACAAAGAGCAGATAAAGTAATTGATACTCTAATGGAGCCTTTTTTGTATCAATGTAATCGCTCTAAAACTCCTAAGCTTGAAAAAATAAAAAAATTATTTGAGCAATTGAAATTGCAAGATAAATTATTAGACCAATCTGTGCAAAGATTATCGGGGGGTCAAAAGCAACGTTTGTTAATTATTATTGCAATCCTTTTAGAACGGCCTATTATCCTGGCTGATGAACCCACATCCGCCCTTGATGAACAAAGTAAGCAGGCAGTTATAGATTTACTGATGCAGGATAAATACACAATGCTATCAGTTAGTCACGATCATGACTGGATTGAGCGTCAACAATACATTTATCAAATAAAAGATAAGCGCATTGATAAAACCAGTAATGGATTTCATGTCTCAAACAAGGCGCTAACATGAAGCATATAGACGTTAGTTGGTTACATTTAAGTTATTTATATTTACTGCTATTAGTTCCTGTTGTATTGCTGTATTACTTGCATATCCCTCTTGCAAGCAGGATGTTCAAAGCCGTTGCTCGCATGACGGTACAATTGATGTTAGTAGGGGTATATTTTAAATATTTATTTCATTTAAACAATCCTGTCGTTAACCTGGCCTGGGCATTTATCATGATAGTGTCAGCGACGTATAGCGTATTGCAAAATGCACAACTGAATTTACGTTATTTACTTTTTCCAACATTGTTTTCAATTTTTATTAGCAGCAGTCTAGTGATGTGCACTTTAATGTTGTTTGTAGTCCAACCTACACCTATTTATGACGCGCGTTATTTAATTCCACTATTAGGCATGCTCTTAGGAAATAGTCTTTACGGAAATGTTATTGCTTTAGAGCGTTTTTACAACCAGGCTGAAGAGCTATCCCAAAATTCTCTGTACTATTTAAGTTTAGGAGCGAACTTAAATGAAGCTGTTTTTCCCTGGATGCAGCAATCGATTAAAGCAGCCTTGGGACCTTTTATTTTAGGTATGACGACACTAGGCATTGTTTCATTGCCTGGGGTTATGACGGGGCAAATATTAGCAGGGGCTGATCCACTCGTTGTAGTGAAATACCAAATTTGCATTTTTTTAGGAGTGTTCATTAATTTAACACTATCCACACTACTCACTTTATGGCTCGGCTTAAAATACAGCTTTAATGAGTTTGGCTTATTGCGCCAAGGTATTCATGTGATTGATAAATCTCATAAGAAAAAACCATTCCATACTTAATGAACAGTTTAATTTGCAATTTGCTGATCTAATAACCTGTGCTAAACGATAAGGTCTTACGCTACCCCTTAAATTTCTTCTCGCTGAAAGTCCTGGCAACAAGGCTTGAGAGACCTTTCAGGGTCGGCAGCCGTAATTTTTTTACGGCGCGCCAACAAGCGCCTCATGATAGACCTTAGAACTGCATACAAAAAAAAGTTCGAAGAGAATGGTCTTAATCCTTGTCGAGAGCTATTCTGCAAAATTTCGCGTACAGATTTCTTCACACAACGTGCTGCAATGATGACCCACGAAATAAAGGGGATCAAAAAAATCGATAAAATTACTTTCTTTTCATAAGGTTATTCGGAGTTTCAGCGTTGATTTGATGTTTTTAGGATAAAACCTTGACTTTATAGTTTAAAATTCCTATTCTTGCAGTGTTTCGATTTGGCAATCCAGTCTTCTCTGATTTCTGATAATTGTAAAAATATGCAAACACAGGTAATGACAGAGATGGTAGAAAACCAGGAGGTCAGGGTTAGAGGGACTGTCCAGGGGGTAGGATTTCGCCCTACCGTTTACCGCTTAGCAATAGAATGCCAATTGAATGGTGAGGTGTCTAACGATTCAGATGGTGTACTGGTACGTTTGTCCGGTGTGCAGGAGAATATTCAGCGTTTTCTTTGTCGCCTGAGAACAGAAGCTCCCCCGCTCGCTAAAATAGATGCCATCGAATCTTTAGTTATTAATGATAACTGGCAATATAAGGATTTCAGTATAAGCCAGTCGTGTAACAGCCAAGGGCAGACTGAAATCACTGCGGATGCTACTTGCTGTAGCGCCTGCCTCGGCGAAGTTTTTGATCCCAATGAACGTCGCTATTTATATCCCTTTACTAATTGTACCCACTGCGGCCCACGTCTATCGATTGTGCAGGGCATCCCCTATGATCGTAGCAATACTACTATGCAGTCCTTTCCTTTATGTAGCGATTGTGAAAAAGAGTATCTAAATCCACTGGATCGTCGCTTTCATGCACAGCCGGTCGCCTGTCATAAGTGTGGCCCTAAACTCTTTATACACAGCGAAGAGAACGTTGCAATAGGCACTGATGTAAGTGATAGCAGCAACGAAGAACAATCCTTGCACAGTTTATTTCGCATCAATCAAGCCTTAAAAGCCGGAAAGATTGTCGCGATCAAAGGCCTGGGCGGTTTTCATTTATGCTGTGATGCATACAACCACCAAGCAGTTAGCTTATTACGCAAACGCAAACAACGTTATGCCAAACCCTTTGCGTTGATGAGTCATGACCTTAATTGCATCAAACAACACTGTGATCTTTCGGCACAGGAAATAGAAGCACTTGAAAGTTCTGCCGCCCCGATAGTACTGTTAAAACAGCGCGAGCAGTGCGGTGATGATGTGTCTGAGTTATCATCGACTATTACCCCCGGCAGTAAGCTAATGGGCTTTATGCTACCCTACACGCCCTTGCACAATATTATCTGCCGACAGTTTGATGGCCCTCTGGTAATGACCAGTGGCAATCTCTCCGGTGACCCGCAAATTATCGAAAATGATGAGGCCATTGAAAAACTCATTGGTATTGCCGACCTGATTGTTTACCATGACCGGGATATTGCCAATCGCATTGACGATTCCGTTTTGCGTTTTGTCTCGGGCCGCCCTCGTTTAATGCGCCGTGCACGAGGTTATGCGCCCAGGTCAATCGCAATGCCCGAAGGTTTTCAACAAGCCGGCAATATTTTAGCCTACGGGGCCGAGCTAAAATCAACGTTTTGCCTGTTGCAGAAAGGAGTGGCGATTTTGTCTCAGCATCAGGGTGACCTCGAAAATTTATCCACCTTTGATGATTACGAACACAACCTGGCGCTTTACAAACAGTTGTTTGAATTTACGCCCGACTATTTAGCCTTCGATAAACACCCGGAATATTTATCCACTAAACTTGCCAGGCTTGATGCTGAAGAACAGCAGTTGACTAGCCATGAAGTGCAGCATCACCATGCTCACATCGCCAGTGCAATGGTAGAGAATCAAATTTCTCTCAGCCACGCCCCGGTGTTAGGTATCGCACTCGATGGTCTGGGGTTTGGCGGTGACAATACGCTTTGGGGCGGCGAGTTTTTACTTGCAGATTATTGTGACTATCAACGTGTGGCTCGTTTTAAACCTGTAGCAATGCCCGGTGCATCACAGGCAGTTAAACAACCTTGGCGCAATACCTACGCCCATATTCTTAATGCCATGAGTTGGGATGATTTTTCCAGTCGCTATGGCAATACCGAGCTGGCTGCATTTTTTACTCGCATGCCGATTGCAACACTGGAAGCTATGCTCAGCAAACAGCTGAACTGTCCTGTAGCGAGTTCAGCGGGACGACTCTTTGATGCGGTTGCAGGTGCAATTGGTCTGAATGCCGAACAAGTACAGTTTGAAGGGCAAGCTGCTATCGAACTTGAAATGCTGGTGGATGCCGATGCGGTAACACAGCAACGAGTGGGTGAAGCCTATCGCTTTGCTATTGAGCAGTCAGAAAATTCAAATGCAGAAATTTTAGGGGAAGGAATTTCCGCCGCTGCTACCCCGACATCATTAACTACGCTGATAAACCTTAATGCCAGTGGCATGTGGCCGCAATTACTGGATGATTTGCAGAAAGGTGTATCAAAATCAGACATTGCAACGCGTTTTCACGCTGGTTTAATTGACGGTATTATTAACGTAGTCGATCAATTAAGCCAAAACCATAGCTTTGCAGATGTAGCACTCTCCGGAGGATGTCTACAAAACGCGATTCTATTAAGCGGGCTAGAGCAGCGTCTACGGCAACGCGGATTCAATTGTTTGTCACACTGTCAGGTGCCAGCTAATGATGGCGGCATCGCTTTGGGGCAAGCGGCTATTGCAGCGGCAAGAAATTTAGCTGCTACGGATCTGGGGGTTAAAGTATCTGATAATTCAGCAACTTATTCGGCACCAGTCAAACATTAAACCATTCTATTAATCAGCATAAGGGGATTAGATATGTGTCTAGGAATACCGGGGAAAATCGTCAGTATCAGTGATGTAGAACAACAACTTGGCATTGTAGATGTCGGTGGTATTCAGCGCGCCGTCAACCTAAGTTGCATATCCGATGTCGGTACAGACCTCAAGCAGCACATCGATAGCTGGGTGTTAGTGCACGTCGGGTTTGCAATGAGTGTCATCGACGAAAAGGAGGCTCAATCGACACTAGCGGTATTAACCGAATTGGGCGATATGCAAGAAGAAATGGCGGCCATGCAAGCAGGTGCCTCTTGATACGCATAGTATTAGTATGGGAGGCTGGTCATGACAAAAGCAGACAATAATGTAGGCGATAACGCTGAAGGTAGCACGGAAAATGCTGCAAATCTGAACGCGCTATATCCTTTTTTGAGTAATAAAAAAGCGGATCCCGCTAGTATGAATCAGGCATTGCTAGATTCAATCAGTGGCAAGCTGGCACAACACCAGCGCGTTGTTAACGACTTTTTTACTACTAGCAACCAGGCTCTGATTGATTGTTCAGGTGCTATAGCGGAAATGTACCGGCATAACGGGCGTTTGTTCACGATAGGTAATGGCGGATCAAGTTGTGATGCCTCCCATGTCGCGGTCGAGTTTTTGCACCCGGTCACCGCTGGGCGTCCCGCCTTGCCTGCCTATGACTTAAGCTGTGATAAAACACTTATGACGGCCATCGCTAACGACGTCGGTTATGAGTACGTGTACTCCCGCCAGGTTGAAAACCTTGTTAGCAAAAATGATGCGCTGATTGCGATTTCAACCAGTGGCAATTCAACTAACCTGACTCGAGCCCTTGCGCAAGCGAAAAAAAATGGTGCGCTCACTATTGGTCTTGTAGGAGGTAACGGTGGCGAAATGTTAAAAATGGGTCTAGATCATTGCCTGCTTGCAGACACTAACAGCATCCACCGCACGCAGGAATGTCATGTTACTATTTACCATATGCTATGGGATTTAGTACATACCTTATTGGCCGATGATCGAGGTAATCTGGGCAATACCACTCACGATAACAAGGAAACTGATAATGAAATACGTTGATGAATTTCGAGATCCAGTTAAAGCCAAGGCTTTACTAAAAGAGATTACTCAAATCACCGATAGGCTCGCTGAGAAGTTAAAGCGGCCGGTTTATATTATGGAGGTTTGTGGTGGGCATACACACTCTATTTTCCGCTACGGCATTGAAAATATGTTGCCCAACAGTATCGAATTAATTCATGGACCGGGCTGTCCGGTTTGTGTCTTACCTATGGGCCGAGTGGATGATTGTGTTGCAATAGCTGAACAGGACAATGTCATTTTTACTACCTTTGGCGATGCCATACGGGTGCCGGGGTCGAAAAAAAGTTTGCTACAGGCCAAGGCGGACGGCGCGGATGTCCGCATGGTTTATTCCCCTCTGGATTCACTGTCTATTGCCAAAAAAAATCCTGATAAAGAAGTAGTTTTTTTCGGCTTAGGTTTCGAAACAACCATGCCTAGCACGGCCTTTACGGTGCTCAAAGCAGAAGAACAAGGCATTAAAAACTTCTCGTTATTTTGCAACCACATCACCATTATCCCCACCATCAAGGCGGTGCTGGATTCTCCTGATCTGCAGCTCGATGGTTTTCTCGGCCCAGGTCACGTCAGTATGGTGATTGGCAATCAACCTTACAATTTTATTGCCGAGCATTATAATCGTCCAGTCGTAGTCGCCGGCTTTGAGCCACTAGATATCCTGCAATCATTATGGATGGTATTAAAGCAACTTGATGCAGGCGAAGCGCGTATTGAAAATCAATACAACCGCATTGTTCCCGAGTATGGCAATAAGCCTGCGTTAGAAGCAATTGGCAAAGTGTTTGAATTGCGTGAGTTCTTCGAGTGGCGAGGCTTGGGGTCTATCGACCACTCCGGTGTTCAGCTCAAGAGCGAATATGCCGCCTATGATGCCGAGAAAAAATTTGTAGTGCCCGCCGTTACCATCGCCGACCCAACATCCTGTCAGTGTGGAGAGGTTTTAAAAGGCGCAATCAAACCCTGGCAGTGCAAGGTATTTGGTAATGCATGTACACCAGAAACACCTCTTGGATCACTTATGGTATCTAGTGAGGGCGCTTGCGCTGCTTATTATCAGTATGGTGGTGATCGTATTGACGCCGTTCAAATTGAAGAAGACACAGCACAAGTGGAGAGCCTATGAGCATTGATGCACCATTAGAAGAGGTCGACAGCCGAAGACGCAAGGGAAAGCTGGTCAGTAAAGTCATTACTCTCGCCCACGGCGGCGGTGGTAAAGCCATGCGCGACTTGATCGATGATGTTTTTGTCGACGCTTTTAGTAATCCTGCCTTAAATACCCTCGAAGACCAGGCGCGTTTTGAGCTTAGTGATTTAGCCAAATATGGTGATCGGTTAGCAATGACTACTGATTCCTATGTTATTGACCCAATTTTTTTCCCTGGTGGCGACATAGGAAAAATTGCTATTTGTGGTACGGTGAACGATCTTGCTGTCGGCGGTGCTACACCTCTATATTTGACCTGTGCCATGATTATTGAAGAAGGCATGCAGGTTGAAACGCTGCGAAAAATTGTTAAATCGATGGCCGATACTGCAAAAGCGGCAGGTGTATTAATTGTAACCGGCGATACCAAAGTAGTTGAGCGCGGCAGTTGCGACAAAATTTTTATCAATACAGCAGGCGTAGGCATTATTCATCAGGATTATCGACTGGGTGCCGACAAGGCACAGGCAACCGACCACATTTTAGTGAACGGCTATCTAGGTGACCACGGTGCCGCTATTTTAGACGCACGAGGTGATATGTGCCTTTCGACCAAAATCGAAAGTGACTGCGCGCCCTTACAAGACCTGATTAAAACCCTGCTAGACGCCGCTCCAAATACTCGCTTTATTCGCGACGCAACCCGTGGCGGTATAGCTTCTGTGCTTAATGAAGTTGCCGAGTCGTCAAACTGCGGTATTGAGATCAGCGAAGAAAATACGCCGATTCGTACCGAAGTGAAAGGCTTCTGCGAGATTCTTGGTTTAGATCCCTTATATCTGGCCAATGAAGGTAAGTTAGTAACCATCGTACCGGAGAATGAAGTTCAGGCTGCGCTCGATGCCATGCGTGCGCATCCATTGGGCAAAGAATCCGCTGACATAGGCAGCATTTTAACAGATGGACGTGCTGGCCGAGTGCATATGAGAACCTGCTTTGGTGGCCGACGTATCGTCGACATGTTAGTAGGCGAGCAATTACCGCGAATTTGTTAATGGCGCACTACTGCACTTATAGCTATAAATTTAAAGATTTTAACCAAAGAGGATTAGACAATGGGATCATTTTCTACAGCTGAACATATTCCAACGGAAGGTTTATTAATTCGTATCGTCGATAACGGTGAGGTAAGGACTCTTGACTATCAAGACGCTACCGCTGAACACCAACGCTCATTGTGGTGGGGTACTGCCGTTGGCTACCGTGCAATGCAAGCTGCTGCACAGGCACTATCTAAAGATGAATTATGGAGTCGTGATAATCTCACAGTCGTCAGTGGTCATCCTGGCCCAGGCGTACTGGACTCGTTAAATTTTGTAACCGGCTGCAAAGACTCAGACCGATTAACGGTCATGGAAAATCCTAACTGCGTAAGTCGCTGTAACAGCGAAATGAAATTCGAATGGTGGGTTAGCGATGGCAAGCAAACAGCGCATGTTATTTTACGCGAAGACTTTGTACCCAGAGCATTTTACGAGTTGATTGATCGCCGGGTATACAATGAAGCGTCTGAAGCAGATGACAAATTATTCGAGCTATATAAAGTCAATTTGTCGTCACGTATCTGGGTTGATGCACTCGATAAAAATTTCTCCGTAGAAATGATCGATGCCTCATTGGCGAAGGGGGAAATACCCGCTAACCACGACTGGAGTGAAAAAGTTCCGCTTCAAGAGGCAATTGCGTAAACAGCATGGACCCAGCTTGATAATGGCAGCAAACTAGCTGCGCCGAATTTTTGTTTTTAAGCATAAGTACAACAATTCACTATTGGGAAATATGGATATAAACATCAATCAATCGCAAAAATCAGTAACAACAGCATTGAAAGAGTTGCGTGTCTTACCCATAGCACTGGAGGATGAGCTGTTTCGCCATTACCCGGCAACAAAGTTAGGTGTATCACCTCATGTGGAGTTTTACAGTGAAAAACTTTATGAAATAACGAAACAAATATTGCTCAGTGATCCCGATCAGAATTGGGTGATCACTGCTCCTGCCTATTATCACTTACCAGCGGCAGCCAATTTAATGGCGCGCGATGTACATCAATTGCTACAAAAACAAGGTTTCAATGCACCCCTTGTTGAACCACGTCTGCAACAAAAGAAAATTGAATTTAGTAGCGAGGAAGAATTTAAAAAATATCTTGATTACAGTAAAAATAATTTAAAGCAACGCATCGCCGAGCGACAACGTGTTCAACAGCTTCTGCAAACGGACAAGTTGAAGACTTATTTCGAAAATCGCTCAGTGATCATTATTAATGATATTAATGTGACCGGTACGCAGCAGCATTTTATGCAACAGGAGTTCGATGAATATGAGGTAACCTCGTGCCACTGGCTGTATATATTTAATGTCGATAATCAGCTGGCGGAAGATCACCCCGAAGTTGAATATCAAATCAATAATAGCCAGCTCAGCGATATTAATAGTTTTGCCGCCGTTTTAGCAGATGAAAATACCCGTCACACGGCGCGTTGTATTTCCCGTTTGTTTAACGAGTCACTTGAAAACTTTGACCATTTGATCAATAGCCTTAGTGATGCCGGTCGTGAACGAATCTTCCATCTTGCCGAGCAGGAGGGACGTTTTAATAGTCCGATTTTTAGAGAGAAAATGCAGGTTTTGGTGGACGCACAGGCCGCGACACAGGCAACAACACGAATGCAGGCTTCTAAGACTCCATCACCAAAAGTAATCGTGGAACTGTGATATGTATGATATAGATTATAAAATTCCATTTGTAGACCTGAAAGAAATACGCAAACCCCATTACCAGATAGCCATCAATAATACTTCGCCGCTATTTAGCGAACCTATGGTTAATTTAAAGGACTATGAATTACCTTTTTTGTCTTGGCATGCCATTACCGATGGTAGCAACGCACCCTATGGAAAACCCATTCGAGGCAGCCGACAAGATGGCTGGCTAAGAAAAACTATTGCAGAAAAACTGGAAAAATCCAATCGCCTACTCAAGCCGTTTAACGTTGAGTTATTAATCCTCGATGCCTATCGCAGTATTGAATGCCAGCGTGGCCTGTGGGAGTTTTTTTATGAGCGTGGCCGTGAGGAAAACCCCGCCGCCACTGAAGAAGATCTGCGTCAATATGCGCTTGGTTATGTGCGTGACCCACGCAAGTTTGATCCTCTGGATGGGCGCACATTTCCTATTCATATTACCGGATCTTCCATTGATGTGGTTTTGCGTAACCGCGACACCGGCCGCTGGCTAAATATGGGGTCGGAGTTTGAGGAAATCAATGAAATAAGTGCCACGGACCATTTCGAGCGTTTACTTGAGCAAGGGCTCATAAAGGAAAACGATGAACGTCTTTGGAACCGTCGGCTATTAGATTGGGCATTGCGCAGTGAAGACTTTTTAAATGATCCTATTCTCTTTTGGCACTATGACTGGGGCAACCAGATATGGATTAAAGTCAAGAATGCTATTTATGGTGATGCGCCGGAAAAAGCATGGTACGGCCACATAGAATCACCACAGTGGCTTGCGGGTGAAGCCCATTTACTTTGAGCTATTGGTCAGTGTAACATCCGATTTTCGGATTGATTGTATGACGAAACAGCACAACCATTTCACCCTCGAAACTATAATAAATTTAATGTAAATAAAACGTGGAACGCATATGCAACTTGATTCAGCCCAATCTCTCATTAATGAAAATTTGCTTTACGAAAAATTATCGCCGGAATTGATAAAACTAATCAAGGAAAGGAATGCAGCTAGTCTAACTCAAAAGGTTGACCCCTTGAGTCGAGTGGGGGGAAGTTTAGCCGTACATTGTCGCGCCGACCTGGAAAATAAAATCATTGTTGAAGCAGCCTCAATGGCCACACTTTTTAAGGGCTATGAATCACTACTACCCGGTCGCGACCTTCAACAGGTGGGATTGGTTAGCTCAACAGCCTCAGGAATTTGCGGCGGTGTACACGCTACCGCGTCGGCCTTATGCCTGGAAATGGCATTGGGGCTAAAGCCTCCCAAACTGGGCATTGTTCTGCGTAATTTACTGTTAAGTTGTCAATATTTAAATGACAACAGCATGCATCTTTTTGTTTTGGCCGGCCCCGATTACTCCCAGGAAATCATCGAAAGCAGCAATCCGGAAATATGGGATAAAGCCCGCAACAGCCATTGCCAGTTTAAAGATGTACACGGTTATACGCGTATCAGCGATATTATGGTAGACCTCAACAAGGGGAAAGGAAAACTCTATAAACAAGCGCTTAAAATGGTGTCAGTTGCGCGTCAGGCATACACCTTGTTAGGCGGGAAATATCCGCATTCCGAATCCATTATAGCCGGAGGTGTATCCATCAGTGTCGACACAGAAAAATTAACCGAGTTCAAAAAACTGTTGCAGCCCTTTACTACCTACAGCCAACAAACTGCAGCTATTTGGGACGATATATTTGATTTTATGTTACACGCCAATCCACGTTATGAAGATGTTGGTAAAGCACCTGCATCACTTTTAGATTTTGGCCAATGGGATCACCCCGACTTTTACGACGCTCGCTATCAAAGCTGTGATAGTTGGGGTGAAAAACGTTGGTCAACCCCCGCTGCTGTCATTAATGGACAGTTAGCCTGTGTAAAATTAAGTGCATTAAATGCGGGCATCGAGGAGTTTTTAGATTATTCCTACCAGTCTCGTGCCCCTGTAGATCGAGCAAGTATTATCACTCACGACCCCAACGGCAATGCAATCAGTGCCTTCCATCCCTGGAATAAAAGAACGCAGACACCCAACACGCTAAATCCCCAGGCCTATAGCTGGGGTTCAAATCTTAGCTGGTGTGGAGAAGGCTTCGAAGTGGGGGCCTATTCACGTCTTTATCTCACAGCCGTGGCAAAAAAAATACCACCTAGCAACTATTTGACAGCAACCGGTAATAGCCTGGACTTTTCAATCCCTATGCACGGCTCACGCGAAGTAGCGATAAGCTGGCAAGTTCCCGATGTATGGAATGCATTTGAGCGCAATCGTGCACGTGCTTATGCTCTGGCTTTTAGTCTTAGCGTCACACTGGAAAATATTGATATTGCCCGGCAATTAATAAGCGCCGGTGAAACACAAACCCATGTGCCGCTGGATAACAAAAAAACGGGGCAGCAGTTAGGCGTTGGTTTATGGGGTGCTAGCCGTGGCTTTTTGGCCCATTGGGCGGTAATAAAAGATCAGGTTATTGATAACTACCAGATATCGATTCCCTCCAGAGTCAATGTTGGTACCTGCTCGCCAAATCAGACGCCGGGGCCCCTTGAGAGAGCACTTATTAATACACCTATTATAGAAAGTGGTTTTAAAAACGCAGATGATTTTAGTGCCATCGATATTCAACGTACGATCCAGAGTTTTGACCCTTGCATGAGTTGTAGTTCTCATGTATTAATCGATAAAAGTGACAAAGTGCTAGATAAAATAGTCGATACCAGTTTCCCGGTATAATTCCACTGCAAGCTTAAATAAGGGCACTAAGTACAGACGCTGCCAGCCATGAAGAGCGAACGCGAAGGCTGGTAGTCCCCAGAAGGCGTAGGGCCGTTGTTTTGTCGGAATCGGAGCGCTAGCGTAGGTGGAGACAAAATAAAAGGCATTCCGAAACGCCGTCCAGTCATTTGAGGGAGTGTTACGAAGCCAGCACCGAGTATACGATGGTAGTGGCGAA
>DUBW01000061.1:0-760 GCA_012960135.1 Methyloprofundus sp. | reverse complement strand
GTCGCGTTAAGTTTTTGCCGCTTGCTTGGGCTGGGATGCCCAAAACAAGCTTTCGCAAAAATAGCGACTCCCCGTAATTAGTTTTAATGTAGGTGTAGAATTAGGTCAAATCAGTGTTTTGCTTGCAGCATTCATATTGTTTTTTAAGATTAGAAGTAACCCTCCAGTCTACAGAAGATTTATTGTCATACCTGGTTCTTTAGCCATCAGTTGTATTGCATTATATTGGTTTATTGACCGTGTAGAAATTCTAATATAGCTGAGATTATAAATTCTATATACTAAAAAGCCTCGAATAAAGCGAGGCTTTCATAGAGAACTTAACACCTTCTATCAGCTGTGTTTTACTGCATATAAGCCCCATTAGGAAGAATGGTAGGAAATATGTACTCTTTATTAGTTAATAAATTAAATATTGCTGTATCTGTGAGTTGAACAAGCTCCTTTGTATTTAATTTCCACTCATCTCCAATATCATCTAGACGGCTATTTTGGGCTCCCAATATAGATGACATAGACCAATAGAAATATTCAGTTACCATACATCTATAATTACAAGTTTCATCATCATAGCTATACCATGCATTTGATGGATATGGCTCAGGTATTGTCTCAAAATGTCCCCCCTTGCAACATCCATTGCATCCGTTAATGTGGATTTTGATTCATTAAAAATAGTAGTAACCAATGGGGTCAGATACTGTCTTAAAAAGCAACCTAAATTATCGTTAATTTTCACTTTGATCCAATCATTTAATCT
>DUBW01000060.1:2000-2691 GCA_012960135.1 Methyloprofundus sp. | reverse complement strand
TATTAGCGTTCTCAGGAGGTGAATATTCTGGATTACCTGTTGTAATAGACTCAATCCAGGGAATGTAGGGAAATAAATTAGTGGCTACACCACCCTCGCCAGCACTAAAGTCGGTTTCGCCATTTATGTCATACAGTGGATCTCTAAATGCATAACTTGAAATAGCTGCAATTTGATTATCGATGAGTAGAGGTCCGCCAGAGTCACCTGACTTTCCAATGGTTTCAAACTGTGTGGGAGTCACAGTACTGTCTATGCCAAATAAGCCACTTAGGAGGTTTTGTTCTTCTATCCCGTTGTCGTAATCATATAAAACTTGTGTTCCTGAAATAACTTTACGGCCACTAGTTTGAGTAAATAGCAGGCCATCAGCCTCAAAAATATTGCTACCAGTATGCAAAGTAAAATTATCATTGCCAAATCCTGCCAATGTAAATAACTGCTGAGAAAGGTCGTTTTCTTTCCAAAGCGATAAACCTGAAATATTTGAAATGGGCGAGGTGAGTTCAATAATTGCTATATCGTGGTTAATGGCGGTACTGGTGGGATCCCAGTCATGGTATATATGAACGTCTTTTACAGTAGATGTGTAACCCTCTAGTGATGAAATGGCTAGGGTTTCTGGCGATATTGGATTGTCATTAAATAGGTGGGCTACAGTCAGTATATGCATGCCACTATTGAGTAAAAC
>DUBW01000060.1:0-1765 GCA_012960135.1 Methyloprofundus sp. | reverse complement strand
TTCTTTATTCTGGTTGATTGAATTCAACTAAAAAACCACCTTATTAGGGGATGGCCAAAAACAATGAGGTGTATAGAGTTACATTAATAGCGAGATACAAGAAATAGAAGCAATAGATACTGAAAACAGTATATCAGCCTGACTTCAAATACCCGATCTGACTATAACTTTCGTCGTGTTGTTGTTCACAAGAATGATTCTTTCATACTGCATGGATTGGGAATATGCGTTAGAATGAACTTTCTTTCGGCACGATTGTTGAATCAGGCTGTTTCAATAGAGTTTGATCTTAGTTGCTTTCGTTTTCCGTAGGCGTGAGATTGAAGTCTCACGCCTCTAGTAGCATAGGAATAAATACACTTTACTATGAGTAACTCATCTATAAAATCAGACTTACAAAAAGCTTTAGGGGTTTGTAAGGGGGCTTTTTTATCCGCAGCGGCTTTCAGTTTAGTGATCAATTTACTAATGTTAACGCCGACTATTTATATGTTACAGCTCTATGACCGAGTGCTAAGTAGCCGTAGCGAAGAAACCTTAGTGATGTTGACCCTTCTTGTAGTGGCTATTTTTATTACACAAGGGGCATTGGAGTGGGTGCGTTCGCAAATTCTAGTGAGGGTTAGTGTAAAGTTAGAATCTTTACTTAATAAACGTTTGTTTATTATTGCCTATAAGCAGTCGCTATATACTGGCGGTCAGCAAGCCAGTGGGCAGGCGTTAGATGATTTAACTTCCTTACGTCAGTTTCTTACAGGCAATGGCTTGTTCGCTTTTTTTGATGCGCCCTGGTTACCTTTCTATGTTGTCTTGATGTTTTTATTTCATCCTTATTTTGGCTGGGTTGCCATTTCTGCCGCTAGTGTTTTGATTATACTGGCCATTATTAATGAGAAAATCACCCATAAAGTGTTGGAAGAAGCGAATGGTCTAGCGGCTCAAGGCAGGGCATTAGTCAATAAAAACCTTAGAAATGCTGAAGTAATTGAGTCCATGGGGATGTTGGAAAGTATTCATCAGCGCTGGTTAAAAGGCAGTGAAAAGGTGTTGTTTTTGCAGGCTCTTGCAAGTTCGCGTGCCGGCCTGATTACTGCCATGTCGAAAACATTAAGAATGATGTTTCAGTCTTTAGTTTTAGGTTTAGGGGCTTATTTAGCGATTCAGCAAGAAATTTCACCGGGTTTAATGATTGCAGGGTCGATTTTATTAGGTCGAGCGCTTGCCCCGATCGATTTAATGATTGGTAGCTGGAAAGGCTTTATTATGGCGCGTGCACAATATGTGCGCTTAAATACGTTATTGTTAAAAATTCCTGAAGATAAAGAGAAAATGTCCTTGCCTGAGCCTAAAGGTTCTTTGCAAATCGAGCAGGCAGTGGTTGCGCCTCCGGGGGTTAAAACAGCGGTAATTAAAGGCGTGTCTTTAACCATTAATGCCGGTGATTCTGTAGGGATTATCGGTCCTAGTGGGGCGGGGAAATCAACCTTGGTAAGGGCGCTGTTAGGAATTTGGCCGGCAGCCAGTGGCAAAATACGCTTGGATGGAGCGGATGTTTTTGCCTGGGATAGAATGGAATTGGGTCCGTATATAGGTTATTTACCACAAGATATTGAATTATTTGAAGGAACGATCAGTGAAAACATTGCTCGATTTGGTGAGCTAGATGCTGAAAAGGTGATTGCTGCCGCCAAAATGAGTGATGTTCATGAGCTTATTTTACGCTTGCCTGAAGGCTATGACACGGTGATTGGCAGGGCAGGGGGGG
>DUBW01000059.1 GCA_012960135.1 Methyloprofundus sp. | reverse complement strand
AATGGCACGAATTCCCCGTTTTGTGATTTCTGGGCAGCCACAACATATTATTCAGCGTGGAAATAATCGAGGTATTATTTTTGTAGCTGATGAAAACTACCGGTTTTATCTGCAAAAACTGAGCGATGCTTGTAAAAAATATGATTGTGAATGACATGCGTATGTCTTAATGACTAATCATGTTCACCTGTTGATGACCCCGTATTCAGATAATGGAATTAGTAAAGTCATGCAGTATATAGGTCGTTACTATGTTTAATATTTTAAGGCTATGTCACCGTTAAGTGTGGAAAATATCTCTCAAAACTAGTGAAAGCTTAATTTTCCTAGCTTTAAGCTGTATTTCATCACATTCTTAAGTGATTGAAAAAATGAGTTTTTTTGAAATTCTACACTTGACGGTGACATAGCCTATTTTAATGACCAATATCAACGGACAGGTACTTTATGGGAAGGACTTTATAAAGCCACACTGCTTGATAGCGAGAATTACCTGTTAACGTGTAGCCGATATATCGAGTTGAATTCAGTTCGAGCGGGGATGGTCAATGATCCTGCTGAATATTCTTGGTCGAGTTATCATTTTAATGCGTTAGGAATAGAGAATCGCTTATTAAAGCCTCATTCGGTTTATAAAGAATGAGGTGTCGATAAAGTAACTTGTCGAACCCAGTATCTTGCCTTGTTTAGCAATTCTATTCCGAAAGCTGATATGGCCGCTATTAGAACAGCAACTAACAAAGCGTGGGTTCTAGGTAATGATAGGTTTATAGCTAAAAAAATGCTTAATAGACAGATGCAGAAAAACCACGCGGTGGGGATAGGTGGTCTGAAATATTTAAGAGTAAATAGAGTATCAATCGAGTCTGACCCTATTGGTTTTTTCTATTGGTTTTTCTATTGGTTTTTAGTAAGCTGTTTATTATCAAAATGATATTGATAGTGTAATTGCGCAACCTGGGCTTCTCTGCTTAGACGGAAAGTTCGGGTACATAACACTGACACCAAAATGATCGAATTACAAAAAGTGGCTTAAAAGTTAGATGAGTGATAATTCATGCAAATATGAACCTTCGAAAAGTTTTAAGTTAAAATAAAGACCGCACATGAAATAATTTCGTTTAGGGCGCAAACATTAGTCTGCTTTATTAAAGATGCAGGCCGAAGCCTGTACCCCACAAACTGATATTATTTAATACACAGCACCAATCAATTGCTCACCTCCCCCTTGTTAATTATGAAAAACAGCACGCCTAAAGCTAATTTTGAATCATTCTCCTTTTCAGAGGATATTTTGTCTGCCATTAAAGCAATGGGGTTTAAAAAACCAACAGATATACAACTTAAAACAATCCCTGCCGTACTTGAAGGTAAAGACGTATTGGCACGGGGAGATACAGGCTCTGGAAAAACCGCCGCTTTTGCCTTGCCTTTATTAGATAACTTAAGTAACCAGAATGTTTATTTGCGTAGAGGTCGTGATGAACGCTTTGATAGCTCAAAGAGAGCCGTCAGTAATTGCGTGCAAGTACTCGTTTTAGTTCCTACTCGCGAGTTAGCGATACAAGCGACTGAAGTCTTTAAACAGTTTTCTGCCAACATTTACCCAGAGATTAGATGCCAAAGTGTTTATGGTGGCGTAAAGATTAAGCCTCAATTACAGGCATTGCGCGGCGGAACGGATATTCTAGTAGCGACACCGGGGCGCTTACTCGACTTAATTGAGGGAAATGCAATTAAGTTTAATCAAATTAAAACCTTGGTTATAGATGAAGTAGATCGCATGACGCAAGGTGATTTTCAGGAAGAAATTGAGCAAATCAGCAAATTATTACCCAATAAGCGGCAAAACCTGATGTTTACAGCGACTTTTCCAGACAGCATTACTCCGCTAGTTCGTGAAGTAATGAATGATCCTGAAATTATTAATATGGATGAATTATCTAATAACTTAGGCATTGAACAGCGCGTTATTACCGTTAATCATCACCAAAAAAATGATCTTTTAGCCCACTTGCTACAAGAGAATGACTGGGAGCAGGTACTGATATTTTGCAGTGCTAAGCGGACTTGCGATAATCTGATTAAAAAATTGGAAGAAAGAAATATTAAAGCGGTTTCCATGCACAGTAATAAAGAGCAATCCATACGCTCAGAGGCATTAAAAGACTTTAAGGCTAAAAATATTCGTATTTTAGTTGCCACCGATGTAGCAGCGCGAGGCCTTGATATCAACCAACTTCCTTGTGTGATTAACTATGATTTGCCGCGCGAGGCCAATGATTATATTCACCGAGTAGGACGAACAGGCCGAGCCGGACAAAAAGGACTGGTTATTTCCTTAATTTCTCATCATGAGTACCCGCATTTTGCTGTGATAGAAGGCTATAATGCGCTAAATCTGAAGAGAGAAGTAATAGCTAGTTTTGAGGTTGATGAAGTAGCACCGCCTTTACCTCGGAAAAGTCCTAAAAAGAAAAAACCAAAGTTAAGTAAAAAACAAAAAGAACAACTAGGAACAAGAAACTAAAAATTCTAAAAACCTGCGTAGCTTTGGTTGACTCGAAGTTATGTGGGCTAGGATTTAATCACTTCGAAACAAATGGCATCAGATACCAACTTGCTCCGTTAATTTCTATCAAGATGGAATGTGATAATGAAAGATCTAACCCTGATTTTTTTTCAAACTACCCATTTTCATAATGAGCCGTAAAATATTTTGCGACTTCCCCAACTGATGTGTCAACACTTTTATGGACACAAAATTACGCCGCTTTTGGCAGCATTTCGTCATCAGCTGGTGACATATAATTATTAGCTGAATGGCGTCGTTTACGGTTATAAAAAACTTCGATATATTCAAAGATTTCCTGCGTCGCTTCTGCGCGTGTTGCAAAGTCGAAATGATGCACCAGCTCTGTCTTAAGGCTGTGAAAAAAGCTTTCAGCGACCGCATTATCCCAACAGTTCCCTTTACGACTCATACTTTGTGTAATGCCATTGGCGACCAGTAGCTCTCGGTGGCTTTCTGAGGCATACTGGCTTCCTCTATCACTATGCCACAGCAGATTATTTTCAGGTTTTCCTTGGCTAAGTGCCATAGATAATGCATCATTGACGAGGGCTGTTCGCATATTATCTGCCATTGGCCATCCAACAACGCGGCGTGAATATAAATCAATCACAGTCGCAAGGTATAACCAGCCTTCTCTTGTCGCGATATACGTCATGTCACCGACATAGCATGTATCAGGCTTATCAACCGTAAACGCTCGATTTAACAGCTTAGGTGCAATAGGGTCGTCGTGATCAGAATAGGTTGTTGCTTTGAATTTTCGCTTGGTTTTAACCTGTAATCCTTCAATCTCCATTAAGCGGCCAATACGGCGACGACTCACCGTCAGTTCTTGAGCGATTAAATCTTGCTGTATACGACGCGTGCCATAACATCCACGCCCTTCATCAAAGCTTGTTTTGATTACCTTTGCTAAGGCTTGATCTTCCTGCTCCTTAGTCGTTATAGGGCCTTTTTTCCACGCATAAAAAGCACTCCGACAAACATCTAGAGTTTGACACATTAAATGCACAGAAAAATCAGTGCTATTTTGGTTAATCCAGGCGTACTTCACACGATTTCCTGAGCAAAGTACGCCGCTGCTTTTTTAAAATATCACGCTCCTGAGTTAATCTAAGAACTTGTTTTTTTCAAACGTTTTATTTCATCATCACTGTCTTCTTTTTTAGTCATGTTGTTATTTTCCTTAGACTTTGAGGCATTATGAACCCAAGTATAAAGAGTGTTGGGATTAATACCCAAATCTTCAGCGATATGAGGGATCGATTCATTAGAATCTAGTGTGTGTTAACCGCAGATTCTTTAAATTCGGATGTATACGTATTTAGCTTTTTCTTAGGCATTTTAGGTGCTCTATATTTAGGTGTTAAACTTTAGTTTTTGTGTCCTAAATAGTGTAGCCACATCAGTTTAGTTCGGTCCCTTTTTTTGTAGTAAAAGCGACTTCTGTTGTGCCCTAACAACCGGCACTGATGGCTAAGGATATTTCTTTAAGCTTGGGCTCGAGGATGTTTTTCTTATCCAATGAGGCCAAGCTTTTTAGCTTTTTTTCAAGCCATTCCTTTTCAATGGTGACTTTACCGACAAGCTTCGTTAGCATCTCATTTTCTTCTTGAGCTTGTGCTAAATCTTCTTTGTACTCTTTAACTGCTTTAGAGGGTTCCATTGCAATAACCGCATTGTCTAAAAATATCTTTTTCCAGCCCTGTAAGTTTTGGGGGGTGATATTGTTAGCACTCGCTATCTCGGAGATAGGTCGTTCATTTTTTAATAGTTCCAAAACAAGTCTACTTTTAAACTAGGCTGAATATGTTGTGCATTTTTTTACTCATCTCACTACTCCAATTGGTGACTCATAATAAGGCTATTGAAATAAGATGTCTCGATTTATTGTCTGAATTACTTGGGGTACTATAGTTGTTACATAGACACGACCTTTGACAGAGAACTCCCTAAACTGTATGACATTGGGCCAAGCATTATAGTCGCTCTGAGTAATTCAGCCAGGTTTACGCTTAGGCTTTTCCCATTCAATCAGGTAATCTTTTGTCCCGAGTTTTTTGCCTCGACGAAAATCTGGTTTTCGTTGCGCGTGGTTTTGAACCAGCATAGGCGAACCTGTTGCATCATCTTCGTAAGGTTCTGTTTTTAAGTGATGGGTACATTCAGTTAAAATATTAGCAGAAATCCGTGCATGGTTAGCGCTGGCACCAGCCATTACATAAATCTGACCTTCAATAAGCTCATGTTTTGTGTCACAACCTTGTTCTTCCCGTATGTATTCAGCTACGCTACGGGAGTATTTTGCACTACCGACGACATGGTGTTCTCCAGTTGGTGGTTACAACTTATCTAGCTCTATGATGGAAATCGCTAGGCTAGCCCACTCTACGGAGTTTAATAGACTAATCTAAAGGTCTTTTGTTAATACCTTAGCATTACGCAAGTGATTATAGCTTTCTTGCAAGACAGCGGGAAGTGTACTGAATTGGCTATCCTGAAATCCGCGCTCCTTAAACCAGAGAATGGTTTGCGTGGACAAGGCAAATAGCCGCGTGATTGAATGCTGTTTGGCCTTGTTTAATAATTGTTCGAGTAACTGATTGCCTCTGGTTGCTTTTTGGTAATCCGGGTGCACTGCTAAGCAAGCTATCAAACCAGCGTGTTGTTCTACAGGGTGTAATGCCGTACAAGCAATAATCAGCCCGTCGCGATCGATAACAATATAATCATTAATATTAATTTCCAGGTGTTCTTCGGAACGTGGAATCAAGATCCCCTGTTGTTGTAGAGGGGTGATAAGATCCAGTATACCCGGAATATCACTTAATACCGCTGGGCGGATGATTTCAAATTCAGTTGAGCTAATTAGCGTACCTATACCATCCCGGCTAAAGAGCTCAATGAGTAATGCGCCATCGATATGCCTATTTAAAATATGTACCCGATTCACACCCGATTGACAGCCATAAATCGCGGATTGTATAGCGCATTGGGTACTGGCTTCCAACTGGGGCTCATGATCAATTAAATACTCGGCTTCTAAGGTCGTCATTTGCGCGATAAGTTGCCCTGATTCAGTGCTCTGACAACTTTGTTCAGTCATTAAAATGAGTTTTTCTGCTTGTAAGGAAGTGGCAATTTCAGTGGCTACCTGTTCTGCAGATAAATTAAATAGTTCGCCACTGGGTGAGTAGCCGAGCGGAGAAATAAGCACCACATGACCTAAATCGAGTTGCTGGTGTATGGCAGCACTATCGATACGGCGTACTTTGCCGGTATACTGATAATCTATACCATCAAGTACACCTAAAGGCTGAGCGGTGACAAAATTACCCGAAATCACGCTGATTTTAGCTCCTGACATGGGGGAGTTTGCTACACCTAAAGAGAGCAGTGTTTCTATTTCTATCCTTACTAACCCAGCCGATTCTTTAACGCATTGCAAGGCGGTATCATCGGTGATGCGTAGTTGCTGGTAAAATTGAGATTGTTTATTTTGAAGCTTTAAACGCTGGTCAATCTGCGGACGAATACCATGAACAAGAACCAAGCGGATACCCAGACTATTTAATAAGGCAAAGTCGTGAATTAGATTATGTAGAGTGTCATCCAGAACCGCCTCACCACCAAAGTAGATAACAAAAGTGCGATTACGATGCGCATGAATATAGGGCGATGAGTCGCGGAACCAGTTTACAAATGAATCAGAATTAGGCATTTAGAACGATATAAAAAATCTAATGTAGGCTGGGTTAGATTTTTTTGCAAAGCAAAAAAATCTAACCCAGCACATGGTTTCGTGCAGTACTTATTTTGGATAGATTAACAAATTAACGTGATTTATATTTTAAATCAGCAGCTTAATGATTTTTATATCCAGCAAAGGAAGATGGTGCAGCACTAGTTATCAGTTACCGCTCCCGTGGAAGCAGAGCTAACCAGTTTCGCATATTTTGCTAATACACCACGAGTATATTTAGGCGCAGGTTGCTGCCATTTCTCTAAGCGAGCAGAAATTTCAGCATCTTCCAAATGTAAAGTCAGGTTTTTTCTTTCAGCATCAATGCTGATTTTGTCGCCATTTTCAATGATTGCTAGTGGCCCACCAACATAGGCTTCCGGTGTAATATGTCCAACGACAAAGCCGTGTGTGCCACCTGAAAAACGACCATCGGTAATCAATGCTACGTCTTTGCCTAAACCTTTACCCATAATGGCAGAAGTAGGCGATAGCATTTCACGCATGCCAGGACCGCCTTTAGGGCCTTCATAGCGAATGACAATCACATCGCCTTTAACAATATCACCCTTTAATATACCTTGCAGGGCTTGTTCTTCCGCATCGTAGACTTTCGCCGTACCGGTAAAATGTAAGCCTTCTTTACCGGTGATTTTAGCTACTGAGCCTTCAGTTGCTAAATTGCCGTGCAGAATGACTAAATGACTGTCTTTTTTAATCGGATTGTCTAGTGGCAAAATCATATCCTGATCGACGGGGTAGGGCTTCACATTGGCAAGATTTTCAGCCAGTGTTTTACCTGTTACGGTTAAACAATCGCCATGTAACAGTCCTCGATCAAGCAATATTTTCATCAGTGGCTGTATACCACCAATTTCAATGAGTTCCGCCATTTGATAGCGACCACTAGGCTTTAAATCAGCTACCATGGGTACATTAGCACCTATACGCGTGAAATCATTTAACTGGATGTCCACATTAGCAGCGTTAGCCATCGCCAGCATATGTAAAACTGCATTAGTCGAACCGCCTAAAGCAATAATCACGGTAATGGCATTTTCAAATGCTTTTTTATCCATGATATCGCTGGGCTTGATATCTTTTTTCAGCAGTTCTAGGACGGCTGCACCTGCACGTTCACAATCTTTGCGTTTTTCATCTGAAATAGCCGCCTGTGCAGAACTACCAGGTAAACTCATTCCTAACGCCTCTATAGCTGATGCCATAGTGTTGGCTGTGTACATACCACCACAGGAACCGGCACCTGGTATCGCTTTTTCTTCGATAGCAGCTAGTTCAGCATCATCAATTTGATTATTCGCGCGTGCGCCTACGGCCTCAAATACCGAGACTACATCCAGTTTCTTTTCTTTATGACAGCCGGGCATAATCGTGCCGCCGTAAACAAAAATAGCAGGGCGGTTCAGACGTGAAATAGCCATCATGCAACCGGGCATGTTTTTATCACAACCACCAATAGCGACAATGCCATCAAAGCCCTGACAGCCGGTCACTGTTTCTATAGAATCGGCAATCACTTCCCGCGAAACCAGCGAATACTTCATGCCCTCAGTACCCATCGAGATTCCATCAGAAATGGTAATCGTATTGAAGATGATGGCTTTACCATTGGCATCGTCGACACCTCGAGCGGCATGGTCGGCAAGTTTGTTGATATGCATATTACAAGGCGTCACCATACTCCATGTAGAAGCGATACCAATTTGCGGTTTCTGGAAATCTTCGTTTGTAAACCCGACAGCATGTAGCATTGCGCGACTGGGTGCGCGTTCCATGCCGTCTACAACTTTGGATGAAAAAGTTCTGGTATTTTTATCGTTAGCCATCTGATTATCTTATTGTTTAATTTTGAGTGTAGCACCATTATCTGTCAAATAAGGTGCGTTTAACACACCCTATAAGGTAGGGTGAAATTAGAATGTGTCCCAGTTACCGTGTGATTTACGTTGCCAGCTGATTTTGGGAATTAACAAACCAAAGAATATACCTAGAAAAGATAAAATACCACCATACAAGAACCAGTCCTGACTAGTGCTGTCTTCCAGAGCCTGTTTTTCTCTTTTAAGTTGTTGTAATTCACGCTCAACATTAACCACGCGCTCTTGTAATTCATTGCGTTGTCGTTTCAACTGTATGGCGTTAGAAGCAGTTTGGCGCAAATCATTTAGTTCAGTGCTGAGTTGATCGCGCTCTTTAGTTAGATTGGTATTGCTAGAGGTTGAGCTGCTATTATTTTTCTGTAGTTCTGCCAAGCTAAGATTTATCTGCTCATTTTCAGATTGTAACAATCCCAGTTTCTCATTAGCCTTTTTTAAATACCAACTGCTAATTGGCTTCTCCTGTGTAAAACGAGAGGGAAGATAGCCAACAACACCAGCAGCTGTTTTGACTTTACTGTATTTTGTCGTTTTATTGTTATCGAGTAATGTTAGTTTTGAACCACTAGGAAGCATTTTTACGATTTTATGAGAATTGCTTTCACCGCTACGTAGGGTGAATTTCATACTGTCAATCACATAAACAGTCTTGGCAAAGGCGCTATTGCAACTAAGCAAAGTTAAAACTAGATAAAAAAAATATTTCACAAATATATCCTGATATTTAATGCAACGATGACACTCTGTGTTTCAGAGGAACTTAGACTACCAGCGACTACGGTTGCGGTTTTCTAGGGGCTGAGTTTCCGAGAGCTGATAAAGTTATCAGTTTACGAAGTTATGCACACATTAGCAATTCCAATAAGGCTTTTTGCGCATGTAAGCGGTTTTCTGCTTCATCATAAATAACGCTCTGCGCCCCATCAATAACATCTGCCGCAACTTCTTCGCCGCGGTGGGCAGGTAGACAATGCATAAATAATGCATCTGCATGAGCATTATCCATGATTTCCTGAGTGATTTGATAATCCTTAAAGGCAAGTTCACGCTTTTGTTGTTCTTGTTCTTGCCCCATACTTGCCCATACATCGGTAACAATTAAATCAGAGTCTTTGGCTGCATCTAATGGACTCTTAAACACTTGCACGCGACTTCCTGCTGATTTGATCATTTCAGTGTCGGGAAGATAGCTTTCGGGGCAGGCGATTTGCAAATTAAAATCCAGCTGTATGGCTGCATTTATATAGGAATGACACATATTATTTCCATCACCTATCCAGCTAACCGTCTTGCCTTGTATATCACCTCGGTGCTCGAAGTAAGTTTGCATATCTGCTAGTAATTGGCAGGGATGTAATAAATCTGTCAAACCGTTGATAACCGGAACACTGGAGTGTTCTGCAAATTCAATAACGGTTGCATGATCATTAGTGCGCAGCATAATGGCATCGACCATACTGGATATAACCATAGCGCTGTCTTTGATCGGCTCACCACGACCTAATTGAGTATCGCGCGGGGATAGGAAGATCGCACTACCGCCAAAGTTGGTCATGCCGGTTTCAAATGATATGCGTGTGCGGGTCGATGATTTTTCAAAGATCATCGCTAATACCTGACCTTTTAAGGGCTGGAAATCAGGGTTACGGGTATTCTTTAATACCATGGCGCGCTGGATTAAAGCGCGGATTTCATCGCTAGTCAGGTCAAGTAAACTGATAAAGTGTCTAGGCTTGTTCATGTTTTTTATTATGTTGTATAGCCGTCAATTAAGCTGGATAGGATGTCGACAAGCAAATCAATCTGTTCGTAGCTTATGATCAGAGGCGGTAATAAGCGTATGCTAGTATCCCCTGTTACATTAATCAGTAAGCCAGCATCTAAGGCGAGACTCACTAATTCAGCGCAAGGCAAATCCAGTTCTATACCGATCATCATGCCTTTATTGCGTATATTTACAATATGCGGGTTATTTTTAAGGCGTGTGCTAAATGCCTGAGCTATAGCATTGCCTTTATCGCTTGCCTGCTGACAAAGTTGCTGTTCTTCAATAGTATTCAGTACTGCTAATGCGACACTACAGGCCAATGGGCTGCCGCCATAGGTAGAGCCATGCTTGCCAGCGGTGAGCAACTTGCTAGCTTTGCCTTTTGCCATACAGGCGCCGATAGGCATGCCATTGCCAAGTGCTTTCGCCAGGGTGCAAACATCAGGAATAATATGATTATGCTGGAAAGCAAACCAAGCACCAGTTCTGCCGATACCCGTTTGAACCTCATCTAGCATCATTAAGATATCGTGCTGGTCACAAAGGGCGCGAATTTTATTGAGATAGTCAGGTGCAGGGATATTTACACCACCTTCACCTTGGACAGGCTCAACCAGAATGGCGACAATATTATCATGCTGTTTAAGAACAGATTCTATGGCTGCAATGTCGTTAAAGGGTACGTGTACAAAGCCATTTAGTAGCGGCTCGAAACCTGCTTGTACCTTTGGGTTTCCTGTAGCGGACAAGGTTGCCATGGTGCGACCATGAAAACTTTGCTGCATCACAATAATGGTTGGATTGGTATGGTTTTTTTCATGGCCAAACAGCCGCGCAATTTTGATGGCTGCTTCGTTCGCTTCAGCACCAGAATTACTGAAAAAAACATTATCCATACCGCTAAGTTCACACAGCTTTGTTGCTAGCTTTTCCTGCCCTGGGATATGGTATAGGTTTGAGGTATGCACTAACTGCTGACTTTGTGCGCATAGTGCTTTATGCACAGCAGGATGTGCATGACCTAAACTACAGACAGCTATACCAGATAAGGCATCTAAATAACGTTTATTGTCTTGATCCCAGAGCCAGGCACCTTCACCTTTGGTGAAAGTGACATCAAGCCGCCCATAAGTGGGCATAATATGACTGGTCATAATGTTCTTATTAATAAAGCATAAAAGAACCCAAGGTTCTCGCAAGCTTTTTGAAAAAAGGGCTGATTATAGTTTTGTTAATTTTAATGAGCAAGAAATAATTGTTTAGTGACGAAACTTTTTTTGTTTGATAAATCCTGATAAAATTACTAGGTTTTTATTTTTTGAGTAAATATTATGGATGCAGTAGAAAGAATTAAAGATCAATTAGGCAGTCATTCCATTGTTTTATATATGAAAGGATCGCCAGATTTTCCACAGTGTGGATTTTCAGGGCAAGTGATTCAAGCGATGCAAGCTTGCCGTGCAAAATTTATGTATATCAATATTTTTGAAGATCAGGAAGTCCGTGAAGCCTTAAAGGAATACTCGCAATGGCCAACCTATCCACAACTATACATAGCTGGTGAATTAGTCGGTGGCTGCGATATTATTATGGATTTATACAATAAAGGCGAGCTACAGAAAATGATTGCCGGTGTGGACTGTGTGACTGAGTAAAGTTTACCCCTAAGGGATAGTTTTAATATCCACTGCTGTACTCCGTGCGCTAATGGTCACGCGGAGTTTGGTAGCCTTAGGCACTTGGAAATAAATAAGCGTCCAATATTTGGGCAGGATTTTTGTTTGTCATCAGTGCTGTAGCAATAGGCGCATAGCTGGCTACGTAACTATTACTACCGTGCTGATGACGGATAAAAAGACCAGCAAGGTTGGATGATTATTTGTTTCCAGGTGCCTTAGATACAATCACCATATTCAATAATTAACTGCTGACAATTAAACCATATCTGCGGGTAGTAATAGCCAATAAGCAGGCGCAGTATATATTCATAATAGACTGCGACAGTCACAAATCTAGCCGTAGTCGCCCAAATACGGTTGGCATGCAGTGAACAACGCCACACAGAAATCGTCCACCAGAATAAAGGTAAAGCCTGAATTACTAGTATGGTTAGCCAGCTGGCGATAGTATAGGTGCCAGCATCTGAACGGTAATCTGCATAAAACAAGGCGCCATTAAGAATAATAAAAAAAGGCAAAAACACTGGCAGTAAGGATAGTCTTCCCAGCCAGGCCGCTTGTAGATACATATAGAAATCAATACCTTTAAACTCCTGAAGGATCAGGTGATCCGTGAGCTGCGCAGGGGTTAATAAATAAACTGTATAAGCTGTTATCAACAGCATCACAGCTGCCTCTATCGGGCTTATCAGCGATGTAAAGACAAAAAAAGCAGCGAGCGTATTAATAAACATGGTTTACTTCTTAAATTGGTTATCTTGAGTTTATATCTTGGCATTGCTAATGTATGCTAATCTAACAATTATTTCAATCAGAAGGGTAGTTTAATGGATGTACGTATTAAATGGGTAGACGGAATGATGTTTCTGGGAGAATCAGAAAGTGGTCATGCCATCGTGATAGATGGACCACCCGAAATAGGAGGTAATAATATGGGCGTGCGCCCTATGGAAATGTTGCTTTTAGGCATGGGAGGATGTACTTCTATTGACGTGATGCAAATCCTGCAAAAAGGAAGACAAAACATCACCGATTGTGTTGCCGAGATTTCAGCAGAACGGGTAGATACGATTCCTAAAGTATTTAGTAAAATTCACGTGCATTTTGTGATCACAGGAAAAGATTTAAAAGAAGCCGTAGTAGCACGGGCAGTTAAGCTGTCTGCGGAAAAATATTGCTCTGCCTCCATTATGCTGGAGAAAGCAGTAGAAATTAGCCACGATTTTGAAATTGTAGCTGTTTAGGAAGATATAGAGTGGACTTCAGTCCGCTAATAAATGACAGAGCTTTGTGTAGAGTGTCGCTTAACTGTTTCGCAATCACCCGCATACGGCTATAAATATTATTATGGAGTGTGCCATTTTTGTATTCAAATAAAGTATTAACCGTATAGTCTGCCTGCTGACCCGCTAAAGCAGGGAGGTAATATTTTTTTACCGTTATCTGGTTCAAGTCCTGTTTAGATGCCATATTCTGCGCAGCAGGCAAAGACTGAAACCACGGAGCTACAATCACATGTCATCCATGTCTGTGAAGGAAAAGGCAAGGTAACCCTGAAAAGTATTCAGCAACACCTGGAAAAAAGGTGTTCCAGAGGAACAAGTCATGGAGCTGAATATGGCTCTTTCACCCGCTTTTATTACTGGCGCAGCCGCCTACTTTCCGGTCGCAGAAATTACTTTTGACCGGTTTCATGAGGTCAAATTACTCAACGAGGCTATGGATAAAGTACGTAAAGATGCGCGTAAAGAGTATGAGGCTTTAAAAGGGCTAAAGTACACATTCCTTAAAAATCGAGAAAATCTTTCGGGTAAACAAGCAACATCACGGGTAGAAATGGTCCAACTTTATCCAAAGCGAGGTGAAGCCTATCGACTGAAAGTTCTGTTCAATGATCTATGAGAAATGCCCGGAAAACCAGCGACATGCACCTTCCTGACGCAGTGGTGCAACGCAGTAGAAGTTGCTAAAACTGGCCTTCTTGACCTTTGAAAAAATAGTTAAAGCACATTGGTCTGGCAGTGTTCACTTCGTTGAATCACCCATCACAAACGGTCTATTGGAAGGCATTAATAGCAAGATTCAATTAGCCAAAAGACGCGCTAAGGGTTACCGCAATATCAACAACTTTATCAATATGATTTACTTTCTCTGCGGAAAAATGAAGTTTGATTAACCCATTGTATTTTTCATAGAGCTAAATTTATTGAATATTTCGGCTAAACAGAAGTTATCATCATGCTTAAAGTACATAGAAAAACATTTATCGTGTATTTTTTCTACATTCACAGTGCTATATTTACAAATAGGAAATAATCATGCCTCTATTAAAACTTAGAACCAATGTTAGTATCGACGTTGAGAAAACAACCAGCCTAATGAGTGAATGTTCACAACTTCTAGCAAGCGAAACAGGTAAACCTGAGCGTTACGTGATGGTGGATATAGAAGGAGGGAGAAATATGGTATTTGGCGGGAACTCTGATCCTTTAGCTTATGTCGAGTGCAAGAGCATAGGTCTGTCAACAGAACAGGCAACGTCTTTATCTCAGTCCATTAGCGAGCTGCTGAATACCCAATTACAAATCAGTGCCGATAGGGTTTATATAGAATTCAGTAATTGTCCGGCTGAATTCTGGGGCTGGAATGGCTCTACTTTTGGTTAGATACGGTAGCTAAAGCAAATCACACTACTTTGGTAAAAATCGGGAGTGCAGAGTTATTGAGAATTACACCAGTGTGTTGTTAAAAAAAATAAATTGTACTTGTTAGTTGAAACTAGGTAACTTAGGGCTGAAATTTAATTTTATTAAATAATAGGATGTGCTGAAGCATGAAGCACATCTTTCGGTGATTAATGCGCTTCCTATATAGATTGTAGTTTCGGTAAATGTTATTTCCGCGCGTTATCCAGCTCATTGATATCTTGATAAATAATATGCGGTTCAGAATTTAAAAACACTTTGTCATTAAATTCATTTAAACAAATGGCATTTACAGTCACTTCCTCATACAACCAATAATACATATCGGACTCTAAGATGCTGTATCTGCAATTATATTTGCATTGAATCCACTGGTTTTTGAGCGAGCCAATGATTCGAGGAGGATTATCCGACCTAGCATCATGATAGGCAATACGCTTATCGTCTAAACAGACTCGAAATCGATCAAAATAAATATTGCCATCAGCCCCGTGTGCATATTTTACGCGATTGCCTTGGATATCATCACCGTGCTGATCAATGGTACATTGCTTATCAAACACATAAAAAGCCGGTGGAAAAATAAGCGGGTATGCTTCTGGAATACGAGCGCGCTGCAAAATATGGGCCCCCGTTCTTTGGCTTTTATCCCATTGTTTGATCACTATTTGTAAAATTATCAGACTCATTATTTGTTTGTGGTTTAACCAGATAGCTGTTTGATGTGGCTACAATATTTAGGATACAAAAACTAAAAATTTAATTCTTAATTATAGAGTGCCACATCATTTCTTTGGGCATACAAAATAGCAAAAAAACAGCATATAAATCAACAGTACGGTTTTTTTGAAATTCTCTAAATATGGACGTGTAGTTGCAAATTTCTCTTGTGTAATATTCTAGTGTATTTGAGTCTTGACTTGCTAGTCGTGTAGAATTATAAATTTTACCACTCATAAGATCATAATCAGGTTCTTACAAATAAATTATTTTAATCATTTGATTTTAAAATTTTTATTTATTAATTTAAACGAAAAAATCTATTGTATGCATAAAAATAACACGCAGAGATTCCATGATTTTATTCAGCCTGCAAAATCTCCAGCTATTGTAAGAAGTTCATTTTGGTTTATTGTGGTATTTCTTAGCATGGTGTTTTTACAGCCGCTGATGGCTAATGATGAGAGCCAACTGGATGCTTTATTTAACCAGCCACCGGTAGATAAAGAGACTCTACTTAGAAAAATCAAAGACTCTGAGCAAAGTTCCCATCTTGCCGAAGAAAAACAAAATCAATTACTAGACTCGTATCGTACAACTCTCCGCTATCTGAACGACATCGAAACAAATAAATTAAAGGGTGAGCAAGTAAGTGAATTTAGAAAACTTATTCTGACTCCATTAATAAAAGTAAGAGAAAAGCTCAACAAACAACAAAATCTTGAGATCAAGCCGATAAATTTTGGCAACAAACAATTATCTAACCTTGGACAGATGCTTTATGCAGAACAAGCTAATCTTGCAGCGGTAACTGCCAAACTTTCAGATATATCTCAGCAATTGTCATTAGCTGCAATAAGACCTAAAATTATTCGCCAGAGAATAATCGAATTAAATGAGCAGCAAGAGGAAATAACTGCAACATTAATCCAGCAAACAGTTGAAAATGAGAACCTGCAACAAATGGAAGTATTACTCTGGATGTTGCAGACTCAAAATTTAGCAATACGTACAGAAATAAGTACGCTGGATCAGGAGCGACTCAGTTTACCCTTACGGGTTGAGTATCTGGATATTTTGCGGCAATATTATCAATTGGTAGTGGATGAAATATCTATCAATATTAGTTATATACAAGAAAAAGTTAATATACTTAAGCTGGTTAAAGCGGGAAAGGATAAAGCCAACGCAGATAAGCTGCAGATGGAATTAGAAAGTAAGCCATTAATTATTCGTGATCTGGCAGAAAAAAATACTTTATTAACTCAGCAACTTAATGAGTTAACCTTGGAATTTCAACAATTTGACAGGGATAATGCAAATGCCAAAAAGAAAATTACGGATATTAAAATACAATATGAAAATATACGTAAAAAACTTAAAATAGCAGGTTATGGCCCTATTCTGGCTAAAGTCCTGATTGAGCAACAGCGCCAGATACCAGCTGACAAAGCCTATTCTATTCGCGATGAACAGCGTAAACAGCGCATTTCAGAACTAGGCTTGTTACAACTACATGATAATAATGAAAGACAGGGTTTAGACAGTATTTCCAAATATGTTCAACAACTAATAGATAAACACCCAGACATTGATACAACTGCAATACATAAAGATCTAAAAAAGCTTGCAATGAGTCGTAAGTCCTTACTTGAAAAATCTAAAGGACTGATAGCTATGAACTTACGTTTATTGCAGGATTATGCATACAGCGATCAACAACTACATAATACAGTTGAAGAATACAGTGATTTTTTAAATCGTAATCAGTTATGGATTCGTACCGCTCCTTTACCTAATATAGAGAGAATCGATGCTATTCCACACGACTTATCCTGGTTATTGTCCGAATCTTTATGGAAAGAACTATCAACTGCTTTATTTGAACAGGCGAACAGCACAGTTTTTTTTA
Source organism: Methyloprofundus sp. (assembly GCA_012960135.1). Classification (GTDB taxonomy): domain Bacteria; phylum Pseudomonadota; class Gammaproteobacteria; order Methylococcales; family Methylomonadaceae; genus Methyloprofundus. The sequence continues at coordinate 65,647 of DUBW01000059.1, read as the reverse complement.
TTGTCACTGCTTTCCTGATTATTCTAGTTTTAACGAAATCCAGGTGGTTGTTACTAAAAATTCAAAGTACCGGTAAAAATGTAGGGATATTGTCTAAAGATACTCTTTATTCTACATTTTATGCTATTTCCTTAACTTTGTTACTGGCCGCATCCTGGCCTTTAATTTTCACTCTTTTTGGATGGCAGTTATCTAGTGCTTCAAATTCTACGGCCTTTACTATTGCTGTAGCTGAATCAATTAAAGAAGCGTCTATGCATTGGTTTTTTCTGCGCTTTTTTTATTATATGTATCTACCAAAAGGCGTTTTAATAGCGCATTTTAAAGTGCCTGAAGTGACTGCTAATCATGTTGCTACTGGGTTTAAAAGATTGCAGCTAGTTTATATGCCTACCATTTTTGTTCTTATGATATTGTTCCGTTACGATTTAGCTAGTACAACCGGCGAAACAGGCAGGATATTATTATTTATTTTTTTACTTAACCTGGCAGTTTTCTTTAAATTCGTGTTATTTTCTAAAGATAATAAAATTTCTTATGAAAAGCCATTGGTTAACAGCAAAAGGTCTATTCGGACACAAAAACCCCTAAAAATATTCCTGGTTGCCGTTCCGCTTTTACTGGCTGCACTTAACTTACTAGGCTATATGTACACGGTTGCCCAATTTGCTAACTTATATCTGTTTTCAATCTGGTTGCTATTATGCTTATGGTTTGTGAAAAACTTTTTAGTGCGTTGGCTAAATCTAAGTCAGCGTCGTTTTAAATTAAAAGAAGTGCAAGAAAAAAGACTCGAAACTTTAGCCAGAAAAAAGATAGAAAATAGCAGTGGTAGCGTAATGGAAAGCGAGTCCGGTGATATGTTCGAACCAGAAATTGATTTTGCAGAATTGGAAGGTAATAGCTTATACCTTCTTAATGTCGGACTTATTTTTTGTGCTGCAATTGGCTTGATGGGTGTTTGGGCGAACATTCTACCTGCTTTTGCTCTCTTTGATGATATAACACTATGGACAACAGTGGTTAATGAGGCCGAAGGACAACTGGATGTAGCTGTGACTTTAAAAGACCTTATAAAGTCAATAATTATATTATTTATGACTGTTATTTTTGCTAAATTCCTACCTTCTTTATTAGAAATAATTATGATTCAGCGGACTTCCATGAATGCCGGTAGCCGCTATACTGTTACTACCATTACTAACTATATAATTATAGCCATTGGATTTTTTATGTTCTTTGCAACATTAGGAATGGACTGGTCCAAACTTCAATGGCTGATTGCTGCTTTAGGAGTTGGTATCGGTTTTGGCTTGCAGGAAATTGTTGCTAATTTCATTAGTGGTATTATCATTCTGTTTGAACGTCCGTTCCGGGTAGGGGATATAGTTACTATAGGTAATAATAATGGTGTTGTCACCAGGATTCGAATACGTGCAACGACTATTCGTAATTGGGATAGAAAAGAATTACTGGTGCCGAACAAAGATTTTATTACGGGGCAGTTAATTAACTGGACATTGTCAGAGCCAGTTACCCGTATCGTCATACCTGTTGGCCTGGCATACGGAGGAGATGTCGAACAGGCATTAAAACGCATGCTCGAAGCGGCTGAAGAAAATCCTAATATATTGACGGATCCACCCCCATCAGTGATATTCGATGCCTTTGGCGATAATGCCTTATCACTTATATTACGTTGCTTTATTGACGATGTAGACTCCCGAGTGACGGTTATTAGTGCTTTGAATAAAGCAATCAATGATAAATTTATCCAGGATAATCTGGAAATTGCATTTCCACAACGTGATATACATCTGGATACTAAAACACCTCTGGAGATACGTATTCAAAGTAGTACAAAGTTTGCAATATAATTTCTTCGATAAATAAATTCTATTACGGATAACATCCTTTAAAAGCATCTCCTTACACACAAGTCTGAATTAAGGCTGTAAAATACAACTATTTGGGTAATTAAAGTTATATTAGTTGGGCAGAAACGGAATTCCGAGATTTAAATTTAGGTGATGAACGCATCAAAACAAAGTGATTAAATTACTTTAAACATTTTCAAAATCACCAAGATTGAATATCCCCCAAGCCTGTCAGGGCAGGGTTGATACACAAGCGACTTATCGATTTTATAGCAATAATAGTGTGACGTGGGTCAAACTATTAAAGGCACATACAGATCAAGTTGAACAACGCATTATAAGCACTGAAGAAGCTGTTGTTATATGCTTACAAGGTATAACCGAACGGGATTTTAATGGTCAGGAAACTGAAGATTTAGGTCGCTTGTCGTATGATGCTCAACGTGGCATGTACTTACATTCAACGCGTTGCATAGCGCCCGAACGAATCTTTTTAGGAATCAGATATGCATGGATGTGGTCTCGAGGAAAAACCAAACTAGAAGATGAAACAAACCCAATCATAAAAGAAAGTGATCGAAAATAGTAGAGTGGACCCATTATCAAGACCATATTCTCCAAATAATAAGGAGAAATATCTAACATTTTCATAGGAAATGTATTTCATTTGGTGTTTGATAATCTAGGCTTTGAAGTAAGCGCTCAGGATAATAAAACTCGAAATAACGTTTTAATCCAGATCGTAACTGAATTACTGTCTGGTAGTCATTCATATAAATATTTTCATATTTTACGGTTCGCCATAAACGCGCTACAAAATATTGTCTAAAGCGCGACCCAGCCCATCCATACTGGTCTTAATGCCCTCATCTAATAAGTAAGCGCCTAATAGTCAGCGTATTCACACCATCACCTTATTTTCATACAGTTGATAGATTGATTGTTGTGGAATATCTAATAATACCTTGACTTTGTGGCTAGGACTTATTATTCTTTATTGACTTTGGTTGTTTCTTTTGTTAAGAATTACTTACCAAGGGTGAAATATATTAAAAATAATAATAACAATTTTATGAGGAGGAAAATCTATGGATAAAGATGACACGGCCAAGAAAAAATCTTTACAGGCAAAGCTGACAAGGCTAGAGAATAAGGTAACTAAACTATCGTCTCAGCTGAAAGCGAATGAAGTAACCATTAAAGAATACAAAGCATCCCTTCAAATACGTAATAAACAGATTTTAGAACTAGAGCAGGCGTTGCAGAGTTCCCCGGAACCGGCCATTAACGGTTCACCTTCCAGAATTATAAATACCTCAGATTTAACAGCACTATTTAAATCATTTTTTGAGCAAGAAGTGACTGGCAGAGCCAAACATTATATTAATCAGTCTCAAGAAACTAAAGAACAATATATTAAACTATCGTTAGATACTATTGATCAAAAGTTGATTGCACCAGGACATAAATTGTATGAGAAATCTCTTGCGCTGGCAATTGATTTACCTATCTATTTGACAAAAAAAATGCAGCATAAGGTGATTGGTCCATCCATACAGAAAATCAAAAGCTCTCGGGTCTATGCCGAAGATTTTTATCAGGATAATTTAAAGCAAATTGTAGTGATAATTATCCGATTATATCAAATGATATCTCTATGGATTGCAGAAATTAAAGCCATCATTAAAGGTGATAAACCACTTGATATTGCATTTTTTAAAAAAAGCTTACAAATCGCTTAAACAGATGCTATCAGGTTTGCTAATATAGCAATAAAACCCACAAAAAATCCTCGCGCAAGTTGATAACTAGCGGGGTTTTTTTTATTGTCACTCAATAAAGTTAATTTTATTAGGAGCCTCGTTCTCGTCATCATCTACCCCCTATGTCAACATACCTGTCGCCTATGAAATTTAATATTATGGGCCAAAAATGGCCATATATAGCTAAGAATTTAAAGTACAATCCGTAGAAAAAGCATTATCCAAACGTGACGGACAAACACTTAACGATATTGCCTATGATTTACGTATTGACTATTCAACACCTCAAAGATGGATCCGATTAGCCAAGTTCTCTAACCCACCCGCTACAAGACTGGTGGGTTAGAGAACTTGGCGACTGACAGTCGAGATACAGGGCGAGTTGCTCTATTATTCAGATTCTCCATACTGTAATGGTCAGCGCAAATCGGACAAATTAATTTGCAAGGTAAGGTTTTGGGCTTTTCTTCGTGGTGACAATTCTTTGTTATTGCAGCGTATAATTTGGTTATGGCGAATCTACTGTCCCAGAAGAGTCTTTTAAATTAAGATCAATTCAGCCAGCCCTAAAAAGATAAAAAATCCTATTGCATCGGTTGTTGTGGCTAATAATAATGGTGATGCAATTGCAGGGTAGCCACCAAATTTTTTAATTAATAAGGGTATCAGCGAGCCAATTAAACCTGCTACTGCTAAATTAATGATAACCGCTATGGCAATCACTACACCTAATAGCGCCTGGTGAAACCAGAAGAATGTCAGGAGTGATACCGCCCCGCCCATGATTAGTCCATTGATACTGCTCATCTTGACTTCTCGTAGAACCAGAGGGTAGGCGCTTTGCCAGCCAACCTGCCCCAGGGCTATTTTTCTAACCGTTACCGTTACTGCCTGATTGCCTACATTACCACCCAATGCTGCAACGATGGGCATAAGTACGGCCAGTGCGACGATCTGTTCAATCGTTTCAGCAAATACATTCACTATCAGGGCGGCACAGGTTAATGCAAGCAGGTTAATAAGCAACCAGTGTAGTCTTGCTTTACGTGCGGATTCTAAACTTTCATCTTCTACATTTTTATCAGTCCCTGCCATTTTCAGAGCCTGACTGTGTTCCTGCATACGAATTAAATTATAGACATCATCGAATACGATGCGACCTTGCAGTTACTCTTCTGTATTGATGACGGCAATAACACTGAGTTCATACTCTTCAAATAACTGGATGACTTTTTATCGGTGTCGTGGCATGAATACTCATAGGTTTATGGTGATGTATTGCAGCTCGGGCAATAATTTCCTGCATGGTATCACGGTCATCAAAGAGTAACAGGTCGGTAAAATGTAGTGTTGCTTCCAGGTGCTGATTATTATCGACGACAAATAATTTGAAAATTGGGCTATCCGGTTCCTCGATTCTAAAATTGCGAACTTTTTGCTTAACTTTTGCCAGGGAATCACTCAACTCTGCTGTGATCATTTCCATTTGCATATAGGCACCGGCCTGGTTCTCCGGAAATTGTGAGAGCTGGTTAACTTCGGCTTGTTCGTCGAGTGCTAGTAGGTGATAGGTGCTCTTGGCATAATTTTGATCATATTGTTTGACGCGTTGTAAAAAATCTGTCAGGTCATCACTGGTAAGGTAAGAGAGCGCTGATGCCAATTTTTTATGTGGAATGCGTGAAAACGTTTCTTCAAATATATGAATGGGTAGTTCAAAGAGTATTTTGCATAATGTCTCTAGAGGTAACTGTGCTATTTCAGAAAAGAAAACACCCACATCCGATTCATACTGGTGGATTAATTTTTTTGCGATTTGCACCGGGTTTTTTGCACCTTTGCTCACGCCATAGATTTGATGTGTATCAAGATTGTTTTTAGGTGATTGCATAATATTAGTAGATTATTTACCTGGTTAAACGAGTCTTGAACGTGCATGAAATGATACGTTAATATGGAAGCGGTGACTTTAGCCGTACGAGACTAAAATCTCCAGGTCTAGTTAGTTATGCAATTTTCTAATCTTATTTAGTGGTGATAACTAATGAGGATCTACAGTCGCTGAATTCATATCCGAGATTTGTTCTTCGCTAAAGCCGCACATATTGACCGTGATATTATCATCCACAGCGGTTTTTAGAAAATTCACCAGAGTTTCCTGGATATCGTGGTCGATAAATTGCGCTTTCGATGCGTCAATTACCAGAGTCGAATTTTTCTCGACCTTGTGTAATAAACTTCTTAATAAGGCTTTATTTAGAAAAGATACGTCTTTATTCAACAGTAGAGTCTGGTGATCTTTATCTTGTTGTAGAGTGGCTAAGGTTTTACCCTGGATTTTGTCAAAGTGAGAATCGATTTGCACCAGGCAAAATTACATCAATAATAAAAAGCTGGTCGTACCTAGGCTATGGGCAATGCACCATTTAATTTTGTAGCGCAATGACATTGTCCGCCAGCAAGAAGACTCTCGTTTTATATGGCGTAAATAAACAGCACGAAAATTTCGTTTACTGTGAATATACAACTGCGGAATGTTAGGCAGCAATCGGTAGGCAAGAAACAGAGCAATAATAATCACAGCATTGACGATGATAGTTTCGCTCTGTTGAGTATTGGTATGTAAGATATATACCAGCAGCAATTCCAGCATATATTCGATCGCTTCAATAAACAAATGCAGCAGATTTATCAGCAGATCGAATAGCTCAAGGAACAAGTCAAGTAAGGAGTCGAATATCGAAATCAGCACTATTAAAGTGATAAACTTTAGTGTCACTCTGAATAGCATCTGCCGTTCGGATTCGACCTTTTTGTCATATTGCCGAAAAGCAGCCGCTTTGATAAAATTGGCAACCTGCTCAATGCGTGTGTTGTTTTGCCTATGAAAAAAAGATTCGGGGAACATTGATTTATCCTTAAATACGACGGTACTAACTGCGTAGTATGATCATGATGCAGCTATCCGTCGTAATAACTATTTCCGTATAACAGCGATGTTGGAACATAAGAAAAACAACACCAACTTATTATAAATCAAACAGAATGGCTGGTGTAAGGGAGCATATTGTAACAAGTAGAATCAAGTTTAGTAAAAAATTTAGCTGACATAGACAGTCACTTGTTAACGTAAACACCGCCCCGTCTAGAAGCTTCAAGAACTTATAAGCGGAACTGAGCCCGAGTAATGGTTTAACAGTGCCCTCGCAGTTTATTTGAATAAGCTGATTTAGTCAGCTTATTCATTTTTAATGACTGTATAAGTCTCAGTTGATTACTCTTAAAAAATTTACCACCTTGCTTGTCTTTTTGCCCGTCTTCTGCGTTGCGATATCAGTTACATAGCTGGCTATGCGCCCGATATCGCGCCTTGAATACGAACAAAAGTCCGGCGCAATCCGGTTTGTCTTTTTAGACAATCGCCTAAAGCCAGTTTAGCGCTGGATTTTTATACCAATACCCGCTCTATACCACCTTTAGATGCCTGTTTGATGTAAGATTGCATCCAGTCATCGCCCAGGATATTCTTGGCAATTTCGACCACGATATAATCTGTATCCAGTTGCTGATCTCCATCGTCGAAGCGTTGTAAGCCTTGCATGCAAGAGGGGCATGAAGTCAGCATTTTAATCGGGCCTTCTTTGCCTTCCGCACGCATCTGGGCCTTGTCATTGTCTAACTCCTCGGCTTTACGGTGGCGTACCTGAGTCGAAATGTCTGGCCGCCCAACAGCTAAAGTACCTGATTCACCACAACAACGATCGGACTTATGTACGTCGGTACCCATCAGTGCGTTGACTGTTTTCATGGGGTCTTGTTGTTTAAGCGGTGTATGACAAGGGTCATGGTACATATACTGGGTGCCGTTCAGACCTTCGAGTTTGACATCTTTTTCCAGTAGGTATTCATGTATATCGATCATTCGGCAACCTGGAAAAATCTTGTCAAATTCGTAGTCTTCTAACTGATCCAGACAAGTACCACAACTGACGACGACGGTTTTAATATCCAGATAATTTAAAGTATTGGCAACACGATGGAACAAAATGCGATTATCGGTGGTAATTTGATCTGCTTTGTCGAATTCACCTGCAGCACGTTGGGGGTAACCGCAACATAAATAGCCAGGAGGAAGTACGGTCTGTACACCCACTTCATATAACATGGCTTGAGTTGCCAGACCGACTTGAGAGAATAAACGCTCGGAACCACAACCCGGAAAATAAAATACAGCTTCGGAATTGGTGCGGGTTTTTTGTGGGTCACGAATAATTGGCACAATATCATTGCTTTCTATACCTAACAAAGCCCTTGCAGTTTTAGTGGGCAATTTACCCGGCATTTTGCGGTTGGTAAAATGCACTACATATTCCTGCATATTGGGTTTTCCAATCGAAGAGGGCGGTTGTTTAAGCTGGGCTTTGCCCCAGGGTTTGATAAAGAAATTACCAATGCGCTGGCCTTTATAGGCCCATTCAATTAATACTTTACGCATTAATTTAACGGTATTTGGATGTCCGGTCGATAAGAACGCAATAGCAGCCTTTTTAACTGGGTTAAAGCTTTGCTTGCCCATCTTGTGTAATAGATTACGCATATTCATCGACACGTCGCCAAAATCTATATCAACCGGGCAGGGACTTTCGCATTTATGACAGACGGTGCAATGGTCGGCAACATCTTCAAACTCGTTCCAGTGGGTAATGGAAATACCACGACGGGTTTGCTCTTCGTATAAAAATGCTTCAATCAGTAGGGATGTCGCCAGAATTTTATTGCGCGGTGAATATAATAAGTTGGCGCGCGGCACATGTGTAGCACACACTGGTTTACATTTTCCGCAGCGTAGGCAATCTTTAATGGAATCCGAGATAGCACCGATTTCGCTCTGCTGCATAATCAGTGATTCATAACCCATTAAGCTAAACGAGGTGGTATAAGCTGCTCGTAAATCAGCTCCGGGCATTAACTTACCACGATTAAACCGGCCTTCCGGATCTACACGTTGCTTATAGTCATGAAAATCAGCTAGCTCATGTTCCTCAAGAAACTCATATTTGGTAATGCCGATGCCGTGCTCGCCGGAGATAACCCCACCGAGAGACCGAGCAAGCACCATAATACGTGCGACTGACTCGTTAGCCTCCTGTAACATCTGGTAATGATCGGAATTTACCGGCAAATTAGTATGCACATTACCATCACCTGCATGCATATGTAATGCGACAAATACCCGACCGCGCAAGATATCTTTATGGGTCATCTCAATGCGCTCGATAATCAGCTTGAAATTATCACCCTCGAAGATCTCTTTAAAATTCAGTAATAATTCCTGCTTCCAGGAAACCTGAATCGAATGATCCTGAAGTCGATGAAATACCGTCGGCTGTTCTGCACGATTGGTCAATTCACCGGCATTAATACCCAGTTGAGCAAACTCATTTTCTGCCTGAGTAAGTGGGGAATCTAGATTGTCATACAGCCACTGCCAACGGGTACGGACTTTTTCAACTTCATTGAGTGCCAGTTCACGGCGATCACCAATTAGCTCGGCTTTATTTGTATCATCTTCATAATTGCGTAAGGGTAGTTCGCCTTTTAGAAACTCACTTAATGCTGTACATAGGCGAATTTTATTGCGCGTTGATAATTCGATATTGATGCGCTCGATACCATCACAATAATCACCCATGCGCGGCAACGGAATGACCACATCTTCATTAATTTTGAAGGCATTAGTGTGCTTGGCGATAGCAGCGGTACGTGAGCGGTCCAGCCAGAAAGTCTTGCGTGCTTCCGGGCTGACAGCGATAAAACCTTCTGCACCCCGAGCATTACACAGGCGTACCACTTCAGAAACGGCTCGTGCGACTTGATTTTCATTATCGCCGACAATATCGCCAATCAAGACCATTTTTGGCCGGCCCAGATGTTTGGCTTTACTAGCATAGCCGACGGCTTTAACATAACGGTCATCAAGGTGTTCAAGTCCCGCCAGCATCACACGTAACTCACCTTTTTTGGGTAAGGCGTTGAGATAATCACGAATCTCGACGATCGCAGGTACTGCCTCTCTGACTTGCCCATAAAATTCCAGGCATATGGTGCGCGTATGTGCCGGCATTTTGTGCAATATCCAGCGTGCAGAGGTAATGATACCGTCGCAGCCTTCTTTTTGAATGCCTGGCAAGCCGCCCAGAAATTTATCGGTAACGTCTTTACCAAGCTCACCCTTGCGGAAGTGGCTGCCCGGAATAACCAGCGGTTCTTCGGAAAGCAGGTTTTTACCACTGGCATCGAAACGCTTGAGATTAAAGCTGACTTGATCCTGGTCATGAATCTTGCCCAGATTATGTTGCAAACGCTCAACCTCAAGCCAGTTTCCATCCGGCGTAACCATACGCCAGGACACCAGATTGTCTAGCGCTGTTCCCCATAACACGGCTTTTTTACCACCGGCATTCATCGCTACATTTCCGCCTATGCAAGAAGCATCCGCAGAGGTTGGGTCACAAGCGAATACCAGTCCGGCATTATCGGCAACATCCATAACGCGACGGGTGACAACGCCTGCTCCGGTATAAACCGTAGCATAAGTCTGGTCTATGCCCGCGAGCGCACTTTCATGCTCTACCTGGCCAATATCCATCAGTTTTTCAGTATTAATAACGGCGGAAAAAGGCGTTAAAGGCACGGCTCCCCCGGTATACCCCGTACCACCACCACGCGGAATAATCGTCAGGCCGAGTTTTATGCAATCTCTAACCAGCTGACCGACTTCTTTTTCATTACGTGGATAAAGCACTACAAACGGGTATTCAACTCGCCAGTCGGTGGCGTCGGTGACATGTGAAACACGGGCAAAACCATCGAAACAGATATTGTCTTTGCGGGTATGTTTAGACAATAATGCGAGGGATTTTTTGCGCATTTTTTCGCTATCTTTGAAATGCGCTGCAAAGGTATTGATGGCTTGATGAGCTGCTGCAATCAACTGTGCCACCCGTTTCGCGCGATCAGCCCCTTCTTCCTTATATTCGGTATGGCGTTTTTCCATTTGTGACAAGCGATGGCGCAGTGCTTCGAGCAAGGAATTGCGTCGTTTGCGATTATCGAGCAAATCGTCTTCGAGATAGGGGTTGCGTTGTACTGCCCAGATATCACCGAGTACTTCAAACAGCATTTGCGAAGAGCGTCCAGTGACTCGCTCATCACGTAGCGAATTTAGAATCTGCCAATTATCCTCACCCAGTAGGCGGATGACTATTTCACGATCAGAAAAAGACGTGTAGTTATAAGGGATTTCTCGTAAACGTACTGGTGACGCTTCGGAAGTTAATAGGGCGCGAGTTGTATCCACTGGCATGATATCTAATAGCGTGGTGAAAAACGATTATTTTAGCATTGTAGAAGCCTAAAGGTAAACATTCAACTCTAGGAATGAAGCAGGATAGCGGTGTTTTTTTTGGCTCTTTGTTCTTATAAAAAAACTAAGGTTTTATCGCGCTTATCTTTATCCTAAGCTATGCGGAGTTTTAAGTTATTTATTGGGTTTGTAGATAAGCGTGTTTGTAAAATAAAACAGAAACAAAGTGAATTAAGAATTTTATCCTAGTACAACATTAGCGCAATAAAGACAGACGGCTGGCATGGAAAAAAAGAGAATTTTAATTGTAGGCGGGGTAGCCGGAGGCGCAACATGAGGCGCCAGAATACGCAGGCTAAATGAAGATTGTGAGATTGTTATTTTTGAAATGGGATCTTATGTTTCTTTTGCGAATTGCGGCTTGCCGTATTTTATCGGGGATGTCATTGTCGAAGAAGAGAAGTTACTGGTTGCGACCCCCGCTTTATTTGAAAACCGCTTTAATATTCGTGTGCATACAGATACCGAGGTTTTGTCTATAGATAGAGAGCAACAGCGTATTAGCGTTTGTAACTTAAAAACCAGCAAGCAGCGTGATGAACATTATGATGCACTGGTTTTATCCACAGGTTCGAAATCAGTATGGCCGGACATAAAAGGGCTGGATTTACCCGGAGTGCATGTTTTAAGAACTATTCCAGACAGTCGCCAGATTAAGGCGCAATTAGAAACTATCCAGCGCGCAGTCGTTTATGGGCGCAGGTTATCTGGGACTGGAATTGGCTGAAAACCTGAAAAAAAGAGCGGTAGAGGTGACGGTTATTCAATCTTCAGATCAGGTAATGCAAAGTCTGGATAAGGAAATGGCCGTTTATGTTGCCGATCATCTGCAACAACATGGCTTAGAGATAAAACTAAACTGCAAGGCTACCGCTATCAGTCAAATTCCGGATCATTCTTTACTGGTTTCTCTGGACTCTGGAGAGCAATTAAAGGTTGATGCGGTCATGGTGTCTACCGGTGTCAAACCCAGAGCTGAGCTGGCTGTGCAGGCAGGACTGGAAATTGGTCAGCATGGCGGGATTCGCATCAATGAATATCTGGGCGGTGGGTGATGTCGTGGAGGTGAAGAATGTGATCACTGGTCAATGGCAGTTATTTCCCCTGGCAGGCCCTGCGAATAAGCAAGGAAGACTGGCTGCAACCGATATCGTCAGGAAAAAGCTAAAGACCATTCCATCAGTGCCATACCGTGGAGTTCAGGGGACAACAGTATGCGGTCTTTTTGGTTTAACTGTGGCAACAACCGGGGTTAATGAAAAAATGCTGCAGCAATGCCCCGGTATTGAGTATGAAAAAGTGTACCTACACCCCTGTAATTATGTGGGCTATTATCCAGGGGCAAAGACCATCCATATTAAAATGCTTTATGATTCGCGTAATGGCAGAGTCCTTGGTGCGCAGGCATTAGGTGAATCGGGTGTGGCGAGACGCATTGATGTGCTTGCAGCATTTATCCAGATGAATGGCACGGTTTATGATCTGGAAGAAGCAGAGCTTTGTTACGCGCCGCAATTTGGTGCGACCAAAGACCCTGTTAATCTGGCTGGTATGATCGCTGCCAATCATTTACGCGGCAATCACCCGCTGGCCAAGTGGGAAAACCTGTTGGATACGCATACTCAAGTCACAGATGAGCAGAATGAGGTTGATCAAATGCTAGCCTTTATTATGGATGATTCTTATTCTCAGGCGCAAATTGTGGATGTGCGCACGGTGGCTGAGTTTGAGCGTAAGCATATTCCACATGCGGTTAATATTCCGCTGGATTCCCTGCGCAATCGTTTGCAAGAATTATCACAGGAGCGTGAAATCTGGGTGGTTTGTGGTGTCGGGCAGCGAGCTTATAACGCTACGCGTATTATACAGCAGCATGGCTTTCAGGTGCGCAACCTTTCCGGAGGTATGCAAACCTATGCAAATTTTGAAGAATAACGTTACACTGCTAGATAAACACTAATACGAGTAATGAATATATCTCAGACTCAAGAATTTAGCCAATTTCAAATTAAACATCAGTTGCAACAGCGTATTAGAGTGATTGCGCCTAGTTTATTTAGGGATAAGGAACGCGCGACTATTTTACAGATTTTGCTATTAAAAAGAGCCGCAATTGAGGAAGTGAAATGTGTCTGGCAAATTAATTCGCTGACGATTTATTTTGATTATGAGCAACTGCCTAAAGAAAATCTACTCATACTACTGGAAACTGTTTTAGCGAATTTTGCAAATAAACCGCAAGCCAGTATCAGCAAATTTTCAATACAACATCACCGTGAAGGACCTAAGCAGGATATAGTCTTTGGAATAGGAGGCATGAGCTGCGCGTCCTGTGCCTTATTTTTAGAAATAGTTCTCGCCAGAAATATTAATACTCAGCATGTCAGTATTAATTATATTTCCGAAATAGCGAATGTCAGTGGCTATTTAACTAAAGACGAAATATTTAAAATTGTCCAGGATAATGGTTATCAGGCTTATTCAATTGATACCCTGGCAGAGCGTAAATTATTACTGGAATATGGACATAATCATCTGCTCAGTACCAAAAAGCGCTTGTTGATGACTGCGTTGCTGGATGTTCCTATTATGCTGGCTGGCTTACTTTTTAAAAATAGTATGCGGTTGCATATACTCCAGGCCTTATTGAGCTTTCCGGTGGTCTTTTTGGGCGGCGGTGCGGAAATCTTTAAAAAATCGTGGAACCAGGTAAAATAGGGAACCATGAATATGGACACTTTGGTTGCAATAGGGGCAGGTTCAGCTTATCTAGTGAGTATCCCTGCGTTATTTGATAATCGAAGACATACTTATTTTGAAGCGGCGACAGCAATTATCGGTTTCGTTCAACTGGGACGTTATTTGGAAGAGCTGGCGAAGAGCAAAATGATTCATGATGTTGAAGAACTAGTGAATATGCAGCCGCAAAATGCAACTCTCATAAAAGGTAAAAATGAGCGCATCATTAGCATCGACAAAGGGAGCAATTAATTCAGAGGCTTGACTACATAGCGGTAATATTACCCGTGTTGATGAAGACGGATTATTTTTATATAGTAGACCGTTCGAAAGAACTGATTAAATGCTAAATCTATCAGGTTGCTTCTGCTGAACTTGAAGCGTTGTTATTAACGCATTCTGCCGATGCCGCTGATATAAATCGAAACGTAACACCTAAGGCTGATAAAATGCAGGGTGAAGTGTCTAAGGCGTTTGTGGTGTTAAAATAGAAAATGTCAGCAGATGAACTAATAAACTGGGTTGCACATCAAGTTGCTGCTTATAAGCGGACCCAGGAAATTGAGTTTATTAATAAAATTCTCAACTCGCCTTCTGGTAAAATTTTAAGGCGAGTTTTACGTGATCACGTAGGTTAATACTTACTTGTAGAGCTTGGCTTTAGCCCGCTTTATACGAAACCTGCGGGCTAAAGCCACGCTCTACCAACATTGTTTTCCAATATAAGCAGACTAACCATGAGCAAACGTATCAAAGAATACCTGTTAACGCTTTTTGGCCTGTTATGTGTTGCTTTAGGCATAATAGGTGCCGTGCTGCCTATCCTGCCGACTATTCCGTTTTTATTGCTAGCTCTCGCCTGTTTTGCCAATAGTTCACCGCGCTTTCATCAAATGCTGCTGAATAATCGCTGGTTCGGTGCTGCTTTGCAGCAATGGGAGACAAATCGTAGCATTACGCGTCGATCCAAGATCAAAGCCATGTTGATGATTGTGCTTACGTTTGCTGTTTCGATAGGGATATTGCAGGGTCGGTTGCAATTGCAGCTGGGCTTGTTAGCTCTGTGCTGTATTTTGCTGGTTTTTATGTGGCGATTAAAAGAAGCCAACGTTATTAAGGTTCAGGTCGATAATTGATTTGCGTATTGGCCCTATATCAGAAAAAACAATTACCACGAAAGGCACGACGAACACGAAAGGAGAGAAAAACTTTCTTCGTGGTTAGATATAAAGGCTATGTGAACGCTTAATACTCAATCTCTGCAACAACTTTACATACGGCTTTAATCAGCTTATTAAGCTGTTCATCTGAGATAATGAAAGGTGGCATTAGATAGATCAGTTTGTTAAACGGCCTGACCCAAACTCCAGCATCTACAAATTTAGGCTGCAAGGTCTTTAAGTCTATAGCCTGATGCAGTTCAATCACACCAATCGCACCCAGAACACGCACGTCCTTCACATGTTCGTATTGCTGACAGGCTTGCAGACCTGTCGTTAAGCTTTGTTGTATATTGTTGACTGTCTCCTGCCAGGGAGAATCCAGTAACAGCTTTAAGCTAGCTAATGCAGTAGCACAAGCTAGCGGGTTGGCCATAAAGGTAGGCCCATGCATAAATAAACCAGGCTTACCATCGCGGATGGTATCCGCAATTTCTCGGGTTGCCAGCGTAGCTGCCAGAGTCATATAGCCGCCGGTTAAGGATTTACCTAGGCAGAGTATGTCCGGGGCTATATTTGCATGCTCACAGGCAAAGAGCTTGCCGGTACGGCCAAAGCCGGTGGCGATTTCATCCAGAATGAGCAGCACATCGTATTGGTCACATAATTCACGCACCTGACGTAGATATTCTGGCGAGTAAAAGCGCATGCCACCCGCACCCTGGACGATAGGTTCCAGAATAATGGCTGCAATCTGGGCATGATGTTCTTTTAGCTGATTTTCCAGGGGAGCAATATCTTCAGCCGCACAAGACTGGTCAAATGTACAGTTAGGCGCTTCCGCAAAGAGTTGCTTAATCAAGGTATTGCTAAATAGGCTATGCATCCCGTTAACTGGATCGCTCACCGACATGGCGGCGAAAGTATCGCCATGATAGCCATAACGGATAGTGAGTAGTTTTTGTTTATTAGCCTGGTTTTTAGCGTGCCAGTATTGAATTGCCATTTTCATGGCAACTTCTACTGAAACTGAACCTGAATCTGAAAAGAATACGGTTTGCAGTGGCTTGGGGGTAATCTTTACTAATTGTAATGCCAAATCAACCGCTGGCTGATGGGTTAAACCACCGAACATGATATGTGCCATATCCTGTAGCTGTGCGCTGATGGCCTGGTTCAAAACCGGATGATTATAGCCATGTATGGCACTCCACCAGGATGACATGCCGTCGATTAATACTCGGCCATCCATGAGTGTAATATTTACGCCTTGTGCTGATTTAACCGGGTAAATTGGCGTATCGGCATGTATGGCACTGTAAGGATGCCATACATGATGAGAGTCTTGTTTTAGGAGAGTGTTTTGTGATTGCACGAATGGAGTTAATTCACCTAGTTCAGCATCCTGTATGTGTTACTAACAGTGCAACGCTTAGCTTCGTTAAAATGGGCTAGCCATGTCACAGCTAGAACTAAGATCATTTTTTTGCTTCGAAAATCAAGCCTCGCTAAATTATTGGTATTACTTACTGGGTATTGCACTAGCAAGGCAAGTAGTCAGTGATTGACTGACTACTTGCTATTGGTGCTCAATCTGGAAGCTTTACTAGGTAATAACGAAACTTCTAACAGCTTTGTTCTATCTTATCCTCAAGTGATTTAACCCATTTGCTTTTCGCGGATTTCATCCAAGGTTTTACAGTCTATACACTGGTCAGCAGTGGGGCGAGCTTCTAAGCGGCGTACTCCGATTTCTATGCCACATGATTCACAGTAGCCGTAATCATCTAAATCTATACCAGTTAGGGCGTCATTAATCTTTTTAAGCAGCTTTCTTTCCCGGTCGCGTGTTCTTAATTCCAGGCTGAACTCAGACTCCTGCGATGCGCGATCATTTGGATCTGGATAGTTTGCGGCATCATCGCGCATATGATCCATGGTACGATCCACTTCGTGCATTAATCCACTTTTCCAATTATTTAAAACCGCTCTAAAATGCTCTTTTTGCGCTTGGTTCATGTATTCTTCGCCTTTGCTTTCTTGGTAAGGCGTAAAATTGAAAGGCGTACTTTCAGCTGTTGTGCTGTTAGTCATCCACTAACTCCAGATTTATTTTAAAAAACTGCGCATTTTTATCAGGATAATCACAATTAAGCAAGAAAAATTGCTATTATTTGTCGCATATATTTTTATTGAAAGAGGCTTATATGCAGGTAGCAAGCAGGATGGAGGCGATTACGCCTTTTTATGTTATGGAGTTATTAGCGCGAGCAAAGCAGTTAGAGGCACAAGGAAAAAATATCGTGCATATGGAAGTAGGCGAACCTGACTTTACAACGCCACAACCGATCATTGATGCGGGTGTAGACTATATCAAAGCAGGGCATGTAAAGTATACGCCGGCAGCGGGGTTACTTGAATTAAGGCAGAAAATTGCTGCATATTATCTGCAGCGTTATCAGGTGACGGTGCCTATTGAGCGTATTTTTATCACTCCAGGTGCCACAGGTGCGTTGCTACTCGCTCTGGGAGTCAGTTTGAATCCGGGTGATGAGGTTTTATTATCAGACCCTTGTTACCCTTGTAATCAGAACTTTATTCATTTATTTAATGCTAAGGTCAGGCATGTACCTGTGTATGCAGATACGGCGTATCAGTTATCTGCAGATTTATTAGAACAGTACTGGCAGGCCAAAAGCAAAGCAACTTTAATCGCCTCGCCATCGAATCCAACGGGAACCATTATTTCAGCCGCTGAATTAGAAAAGTGTATTGATTTCGTCAATGCCAGGCAAGGCTTGCTATTTTCTGATGAAATTTATCATGGACTGGAATATGAATCGGGTGTTAGCTGTGCACTAGGATTTAGCGACCAGGTGTTTGTTATTAATAGCTTTTCCAAGTATTTCGGCATGACTGGCTGGCGTGTAGGGTGGTTGATTGTGCCCGAAGCCTATACTCAGGCAGTTGAAAAACTAGCGCAGAATATTTTTATTTCTACGCCTAGTCATTCACAATATGCTGCGCTGGCAGCTTTTGAAGAAGAAACATTACAAGAGTTAGAAGTACGCCGCCAAGATTTTTCTAAAAAACGAGACTTTTTATATCAGCACTTATTGCGCCTGGGCTTTCATGTGCCGGTCAAACCCGCCGGGGCATTTTATATTTATGCCGATTGCAGTAAATTTACCGACGATAGCCAGAAGTTTGCCCAGCAGTTGTTAGAAACCGAAGGGCTTGCCGTCACTCCGGGTAAAGATTTTGGTTATAATGAAAGCGAAAAGTACCTGCGTTTTGCTTATACAGGCACGCTGGAAAATATCGCAGAAGGCATGCTTCGCCTTGAGCGATTTACGACCCAACAGACTAAAGGATAAAAGATGGCGATAACACAAATTTCTCCAACGAGTTTACAACAGCAATTACTGGAAAATGTACAGGCTTATTTTTTACTCGATGTACGCGAGCCTTTTGAGTATCAAATAGCAAGCATGGACGGCACCGTACTTATTCCCATGAACCAGGTTCCCGAGCGTTTGACTGAGCTGGATAAGGAGCAGGCAATCGTGGTGATTTGCCATCATGGTATGCGTAGCGAGAATGTTGCTTATTATCTTGACCAGCAAGGGTTTAGCCAGGTTTTTAATTTAACCGGGGGGATTGATGCCTGGGCCAGAAGCTGTGACTCTAAGGTGGCTTTATACTAGGCCAGGAGTAAAAAAGCTTTAACTTTTTCAGGATCTATATAAATTGCAGTATTAGCTCAAGCTAAGACACTCCTGTTTTCACTAAGGCTTGCTGTCCTGATCTAGTTTAGTGTCCAAGCTATCAAATTATTACCAATACAGAATATAATACGCGACCATAAAGTGTGATAAGCAACGTCTAGACAAGCAAACAGAACAACATTAAGAGTAAAAATGAATATTAAAGACTATATGAGTGGCCTGGGGCAGCAAGCAAAGGCAGCAGGTAGAGAGCTTAGCCGTGCAGATTCAGGTAAAAAAAATTCGGCTTTACTGGCGATTGCCGAGCAATTAGCGAGTCAGACAGATTATCTGGTGGCAGAGAACGCGAAAGATTTGCAGGCGGGTAAAGAAAAAGGTCTGGATGCGCCCCTATTAGAACGGCTGGAATTAACGCCGGCCAGAATTGAAGCGATGATTGCCGGTTTGCAGGAGGTTGCGGCATTACCTGACCCTATTGGTGCAATCACCAATATGAATTACCGGCCTAGTGGCATTCAGGTCGGACAAATGCGCGTGCCTTTAGGAGTCATAGGGATTATTTATGAGTCCCGGCCTAATGTAACAGTGGATGCGGCCGCATTATGTTTAAAGTCGGGTAATGCTTGTATTCTACGTGGTGGTTCGGAGTCAATTAATTCCAATAAAGCGATTGCCAGCTGTATTGCAAAAGGCCTTAGCCGTGTTGGTTTGCCTGTGCAAGCTGTGCAAGTTGTGGAAACTACCGATCGAGCGGCAGTCGGTGAGTTAATTACCTTATCTGATTATGTCGATGTGATCGTACCACGCGGGGGTAAAAATCTGATTGCACGTATTTCAAATGAGGCAACGATTCCGGTGATTAAGCATTTAGATGGCATATGCCATGTTTATATCGATGTAGAGGCTGATGCTGACAAAGCAATTAATATTGCAGTGAATGCAAAAACGCATCGTTATGGTGTCTGTAATGCCATGGAAACATTACTTATAGCCGAGCCGTTAGCAATCAAGCTACTGCCTGAATTAGCGGCTAAATATAAAGCGGCCGGTGTTGAGTTACGAGGTTGTCTTAAGACCTGTTCTATCGTCCCCGATTGCATCCGTGCAACTGAAGAAGATTGGGCGACAGAATATCTGGCGCCTGTCTTGTCCATTAGAGTCGTTGCTGATATTGATGAGGCAATGACACATATTAATGAATTCAGTTCGGGTCATACCGAATCGATTGTTACCGAAAACTATACTCTAGCACGCCGGTTTTTGCGTGAAGTGGACTCGAGTTCGGTGATGGTTAATGCTTCAACCCGGTTTGCTGATGGCTTCGAATATGGTCTGGGCGCAGAAATTGGAATCAGTACCGATAAGCTACATGCTCGAGGGCCTGTGGGTTTAGAAGGTTTAACCAGTCTTAAGTATGTGGTTCTGGGAGATGGACATATCCGTCAGTAAATGATAGGTATATATGGCGGCACATTTAATCCAGTACATTACGGGCATTTGCGCACGGCACTGGAAGTCAGTGAACAGTTTGCTCTAGATGAATTACGTTTATTACCTTGCGCACAACCACCTCATCGGGCTGAGCCAGAAGTCAATGCGGCACAGCGTTTTCAGATGTTGCAACTGGCGATCAGAGATTATCCATCACTAAGCTGTGATACGCGCGAACTGGAGCGATCTGGGCCTTCCTATATGGTCGATACCCTAGCTACCATTCGGACAGAGATTGCTGCTACACCGCTATTATTATTTATCGGCACAGATGCATTTAATGCTTTGCCCTGCTGGCATCGCTGGCAGGCGCTGTTCGATTATGCGCATATCGTGGTGGTGACGCGGCCCGGTTTTAAGTCGGAGGAGCTGCTGGATTGCTATATTGATAGGCAAGTTGATAATAGACATTCGTTAAAATCCTGTCCTAGTGGTAAAATCTACTTCCAGCAAGTGACGCAATTAGATATTTCGGCATCGTTGATTAGAAAAACCATAGCCGAGGGGAAAAATAGCAGTTTTTTATTACCTGAGTCCGTCATTGAATATATACAGGCCAATGGCTTATACCAAGCCTGAACAGAATGGAATTAAATCGAATTAGATTTAAACCGAACAGATAAACCAAATAGATAAACCAAATAGATAAACCAAATAGATAAACCAAGGGAAAATGAATGCAAGTAGATGAATTATTAGCCATTGTAACCGGCGAGCTAGATGAGCGAAAAGCAGAAAATATTACGACTATTGATGTCATAGGAAAAACCAGTTTTACCGATTATATGGTAATAGCCACCGGAACTTCTGAGCGGCATATTAAAGCCCTATGTAATTATGTTGCGCTGAGGTTAAAAGATAAAGGCGTTATTCCCAAAGGTATAGAAGGCTCGCAAGGGTCTGAGTGGGTACTGATGGATTTAGGGGATGTTATTTTGCATGTGATGACTTTACAGACACGCGAGTTTTATCAGTTGGAAAAGCTATGGAGTGTTGAGAATCTAAATGATGATGAGGAATTAAGCTATGATGAATAAACAGCTGATTGCGCTATTTCTGGTTATGTTTATCGCTCCTATTTTTGCGTAAATGCCGGATATCCAAAAAGGCTTAAGGGAGGTGAGTATTGAAGCAGCTACCTCCGGAATGCCAGCAATGACAACGGATTCAAGCTTTACTAAGCAAAGCATGACCAGTGAGTAAGACGGCATGACTATGCAAGGTACAGGTAATATTCAGTACCAGAAAACACAAATTTCGAAGACCTTTGATTTGGTCATGTCAGGTGCGCCAGAAGGTGCAGTGAGCATGCAAACTAAGTTCGTTATATTGGTCAGTGCCCATAACAAACTATAGGACGTGGTTTTATTCGTCCGGCGGGCTAAAGCCACGCCCTACAATAATAAAGCCGCTTTTATTTCATACTCGTAATATAGTATTTCGCTATAATACTGTTCCTATTGTTTAATGTTTTTGAGAGATCTTCATGATTTTAGGTAGTATCGTAGCTTTAGTCACCCCAATGTTTGATAACGGCGATGTGGACAAGGATAGCCTTAAAAAGTTAGTAGAATTTCATATCGAGCAAGGTACCGACGCACTTGTTGCTATGGGAACTACCGGTGAATCTGCGACTTTAAATGAACACGAACACATGGATGTCGTTAAAGCCATTGTCGATTTTGTGGCGGGGCGAATTCCAGTGATTGCCGGGACGGGTGCGAACTCTACCAGTGAAGCAATCGCATTAACACAAGCGGCTAAACAGCTAGGTGCTGACGCTTGTTTACTGGTGACTCCTTATTACAATAAGCCCACACAGGAAGGCTTGTATCTGCATTATAAAGCGATTGCAGAAGCAGTTGATATTCCACAGATTTTATATAATGTTCCTGGGCGTACAGCATGTGATATGCTGCCTGAGATCATTGGCCGCTTGGCAAAAATTGAGCGTATCGTAGGTGTTAAAGAAGCGACCGGTGACTTATCCCGCGTTGCCGTTATTCGTGACCTGTGTGGAGATGATTTTGCCTTGTACACCGGTGATGATGCGACTAGCTGTGAGTTTTGTCTGTTAGGCGGTAATGGTACGATTACCGTTTCTGGAAATGTGGCTCCACGACTGGTACATGAAATGATTTTTGCGGCGATCAAAGGTGATCGTAAGGCAGCAACAACGATAGATGCAAATTTGAGAGGTTTGCATACGCAGCTATTTATCCAGTCTAATCCTATTCCGGTTAAATGGGCGGTAGCTGAAATGGGCCTAATTTCTAAAGGCATACGTCTGCCATTGACCTGGTTGACTGAAGACTGTTTTGAATCTGTGCGTGCGGCTATGCAACAAGCACACGTTCTTTAACTTCTGTATAACATAACGCATGAATCCGATTAAACTCACGCTTATATTTTCTTTTGTCATGTTAGCAGCATGTAGTCAGTTTTTTCCAGATAAAGAAAATGACTATGTCAACAGCAGGGAAATTCCAGCACTACAAATTCCACCAGGTATGCAGGCTGAACAACAAGCTGTTGCATCTGAAGAAGTCATCGTTCCCCTGACTTTAAGTAAAACCATAGAATATATAGACCAGGGTGAAAACAATACTTATGTGCGTATTAATTCACCTTTTGCTCATGTCTGGCGTTTGGTGGGCAAGGCATTAACTGAACGGGTAGTTGAAATCACCGATAAAAACCGATCAATTGGAACTTATTACGTACAATTTGATCCTGAAGTACAAGCAGTTAGCGATGGATCTTTCTGGGATGAGTTTGTTTTTTTCTTCGGTAGTGATGCAAACCAGGAGCTTCCTTACCAGGTTTTTCTAACTGAGTCTGAGTTTGGTACGGATGTTTTTGTTCGCGATCAGCTAGGGAATAAATTATTTCAAGGTGATGGAATACTACTACTCAATTTAATTTTTGATACCATCAAACAGGATTTTGATGAGTAATTGCAACTTGTCTTCTTATGTTTGAGCATAATAAAAAAATTAGAAGTGATTATTAATTTCAGCAGTAGGTTCAAAGGCAAAATCTTATCAGGTCAAACAAATTAGAAGATTATTTATAAAAAATAAGTTCGGAGCTAGCAATGTCCAATAAATATGAAATGATTATTTATTGGAGTGAAGAGGATAAGGCTTTTTTAGTGGAAATTCCTGAATTATCCGGATGTAAGGCAGATGGTGAAACGTATCAACAAGCCGTAGAAAATGCTGAAATCGTTATCCAGGAATGGATAGAAACAGCAAAAGAATTAGGGCGCATCATTCCGATTCCAAAGGGTCGCTTAATGTACGCCTAGAAATCCCCTTTCCTCAGTCGATGTTCGCTGTGCAACTTTGTAAAATCATTTCAATTGATTTACTCCCATTCGATTTAATTACTTACCCCTCTTTAATCTATGCTTAAAATCCCCGGCAGTTCCGCATTATCCAAATTTAGAATTCAAAAATTATTGGCCGATTTACAAGCAATAGAGCCTGCTATTAACCATGTTTCAGCATCTTTTGTACATTTTGCAGAGCTAGAGAATGAGCTCAGCGCAGCTGATCATGAGGTTTTACTGCAGTTATTAGCTTATGGGTCAGAAGCGGAAAATTCTAAGCAACTGCAAGGCGAGGCGTATTACGTGGTACCTCGGCCGGGTACTATTTCCCCCTGGTCGAGTAAAGCAACCGAGATTGCGCAACGTTGCGGCCTTGCTATCGAACGTCTGGAGCGCGGTATTGAATATACCTTGGCGAGCACAATAGAGCTTGATAAACACAGACAACAGGCGCTACAGGATTTACTGTATGACCGTATGACGCAGACGGTAGTATGTAATTTGGAGCAGCTAGATATTTTTAGTCATCACCAACCTCAGCCTTTAAGTACAGTTGCTATTATAGAGCAAGGGCGCGATGCCTTGGTACGAGCAAACACTGAATTGGGTATGGCTCTGTCAGATGACGAAATTGATTATCTAAGCGATAGTTTTAAAGACCTGGGGCGTAACCCTAGTGATGTTGAATTGATGATGTTTGCTCAGGCAAATTCAGAACACTGCCGACATAAAATTTTTAATGCTAGCTGGACTATAGATGGTGTTGATCAAGCGAAATCCTTATTTAGCATGATTCGCAATACTTCTGAGAAACACCCGGAGGGTATTTTATCTGCCTATAGTGATAATGCCTCTGTCGCAGCAGGCTCAAAAACAGATGTTTTTATTCGCAATCCACATACCGGCGAATATGCCTATACTCAGGAGGATGCGCATTTATTAATGAAAGTAGAGACGCATAATCATCCAACCGCTATTTCACCTTATTCAGGCGCGGCAACTGGATCAGGTGGTGAGATTCGTGATGAAGGGGCAACAGGGCGAGGTTCGGCAACCAAGGCTGGACTAACAGGTTTTACCGTATCGCATTTGAAAATTCCTGGATTTAATCAGCCCTGGGAAACTGATTATGGCAAACCCGAACGTATCGCATCTGCTTTAGATATTATGCTGGACGGGCCGATAGGTGCAGCGGCTTTTAATAATGAATTTGGTCGGCCTAATATTGCCGGTTATTTTCGCAGTTTTGAACAAGTAGTCGAAGGTAACAGCGGCGATCAATTACGCGGTTATCACAAGCCGATTATGATCGCGGGCGGTATGGGTAATATTCGTCCCATGCTGGTCGATAAGCATAAAATCCCGGCGGGTTCCTTGATTATTATCTTAGGTGGTCCAGCCATGTTAATAGGCCTTGGAGGAAGTGCAGCTTCTTCACAAGCCTCGGGCGAAAGTGCAGCAGAGCTTGACTTCGCTTCGGTACAACGCGAAAATCCGGAAATGGAACGCCGCTGTCAGGAAGTCATTAATCACTGTAATGCCTTAGGCGATGGTACCCCAGTTGTTTCTATTCATGATGTCGGTGCCGGTGGCTTATCAAATGCTGTACCGGAAATTATTCATGATTGCGAGCAAGGTGGTCGCTTTGAATTACGCAAGGTCAATAATGGTGATAAAGGCATGTCACCGATGCAAATCTGGTGTAATGAGGCGCAAGAGCGTTATGTGGTGGCGATTAAGCCAGAAGCGCTAGAATTATTCGAGTCATTTTGTGTACGTGAACACTGTCTGTATGCGGTGATTGGCGAAGCCACTGATGAAGAGCATTTGACGCTGACTGATGAAATGTTTGGCGATAAGCCTGTAGACCTCCCTATGTCGGTATTATTTGGTAAATCACCAAAATTACACCGTGATGTAGCACACATAAAGACAAAGCATAAGGCGCTGAATTTTTCAGGCCTGGATATCAAACAAGCGGTCAGTCGCGTCTTGGCTTTCCCTGCTGTTGCCGATAAAAGTTTTTTGATCCATATCGGTGATCGCTCGGTAACAGGTTTAGTAAACAGAGACCAAATGGTAGGCCCCTGGCAGGTGCCGGTTGCGGATGTGGCGGTAACCGCCTCAGGATTTCACTCAACAACAGGTGAAGCAATGGCAATGGGTGAGCGCACTCCGTTAGCCGTTGTTAACGCCCCAGCATCGGGGCGTATGGCGATTGCAGAATCCTTAACAAATTTAGCTGCTGCGAAAATCGAATCTCTAAAGCATATTAAAATCTCTGCCAATTGGATGGCTGCGGCTGGCAGTGCAGGTGAAGATGCTGCATTATTTGATACGGTAAAAACCGTGGGTATGGAAGTTTGCCCCGATTTAGGTATTGCCATCCCCGTGGGTAAAGACTCCTTATCCATGAAGACGGTATGGAATGAAGACGGCCGAGAAACCACCATGACTTCGCCACTGTCACTGATTATTACGGCTTTTGCTCCGGTGACGGATATTACCCGAACATTGACGCCTGAATTAAAAAATGCTGACAGTGTATTAATGTTGATCGACTTAGGCTTAGGCAAGAATCGTCTAGGTGGCTCGGTGTTAGCGCAAGTAACGCAGCAAATGGGCTGTGAAGTGCCAGACCTGGAAGACACTGATTTATTTAAAGCTTTTTTCAATAGCATACAAAGCTTAAATGCGGACGACAAGCTATTGGCTTATCATGACCGCTCTGATGGCGGCTTACTTGCCACGGTAGCAGAAATGATCTTTGCCGGACGTAAAGGCGCGGAGCTGGAATTAGATCGCCTGGGTGATGATGTATTAGCCACACTGTTTAATGAAGAGCTGGGTGCTGTCATTCAGGTTAAGCAGAGCGACTGTGATGCGGTGTTAGAAAAAATCGCAGCAGCGGGATTAGCAGATTGCACTCATCTTATAGGCTGGGTAACAGAAGAAACTCAGCAGTTAAATATAAGTTATGACGGCGATATTATTTACTCCGCAAGTCGAGTTGAACTGCAACAGACCTGGTCAGAAGTCAGTTATCGTATGCAGGCATTACGCGATAATCCAGATTGTGCCAAGCAACAGTTTGAACGTATAGTCGATGATAAAGATCCTGGTTTAACGGCCAACTTAAGTTTTGATATTAATGAAAATATCGTCGCTCCTTATGCCTCGGTTCGTCCTCGTGTAGCGATTTTAAGAGAGCAGGGCGTTAATGGGCATGTCGAAATGGCTGCCGCTTTTGATAAAGCAGGGTTTACCAGCATAGACGTGCATATGACTGATATTATCAGCGGCAGAGTTAGTTTAAAGGATTTTGTCGGTCTGGTTGCCTGTGGTGGCTTTTCTTACGGAGATGTTCTGGGTGCAGGCGGTGGCTGGGCGAAATCAATCTTATTTAATGAGCGTGCCAGAAATGAGTTTTCAGCCTTTTTTCAGCGCAGTGATAGCTTTGGTCTGGGTGTTTGTAACGGCTGTCAAATGTTATCAGGTATCAAAGAGCTGATTCCTGGTGCAGAACATTGGCCCCAGTTTAAGCGTAATGATTCAGAGCAATTTGAAGCGCGGGTGGCGATGGTTAAAGTTCAAGAGTCACCGTCTATATTACTTAAAGATATGGCAGGATCGAGCATGCCGGTCGTAATAGCGCACGGAGAAGGACGCGTAGAGTTCTCTGAAAATGACCGGAATCAGGCATTAGTTGCCTTGAGTTATGTTGATAACTACGGTGAAGAAACTCAAAGTTTCCCTATGAATCCAAATGGATCACCGGATGGCATTACAGGCTTAACCACTACCGATGGTCGCTTTACTATTATGATGCCACATCCAGAGCGTTGCTTTAGAACGCTACAAAACTCCTGGCAGCCAGATGGCTGGAATGAAGACGGTGCATGGTTACGTATGTTTAGAAATGCCCGAGTCTGGGTTGGGTAAGCTGGGGGTGAACAATTACTTCGATCTTACGATCAAAAGTAATTAAAAGGATCTTGTACTGTGCTAACGATCTAAAAGCACAATGCAAGATCCTTTGGCTATTTTCCTACTGGCTATTCCTTAAAGCTTATACAGTACGCTATTTTCAGCATCTCTAGGATCGCGTTTCTTTTTTATGTTTTGTTGTTCGCGATCTTTTTTATATTTGGCAATCATATCGTCCCAGTTAGCATATTGCTGATATTCCTCGAACCCTTCCGCTTTGCGTTGTGCAAAAACTTCTTTGCCGACTTCGATGAGTTCATCTGGCGTTTTACCATCGACGATATCTAGGAATTCTGAATTATTTCTATAGGATGTACGTATCGCCCAGAAAGACAGTTCAAAGGCTATTCTTTTTTCTTGGGGTAAACGCCCTTTTATCATTTTGACTGATTTTAGGGCTGTTTTAAAGCTACGTCCGTTTATTTGACTGCCGCTACTGCAACCAGTAGATAGTAAAATGCTAAATGAAATAATGATAATAGAAAGTATGCGCATATAAAGACTCCTTGATAAGTATTGTTATTTTTATTTGAAATATTTGACTATAATATATAGTCCGTCTTGAACTTGAGAATTACGTAGTTTAAAGTTACTCGTTCAGGCCCTTGATTGCCCATCACTTTAAAAAACGCTAAAGTTTTGCGACGAGATGGCAGGATTTTTTTAAGGTATTGTGCAACCTATATCTTGTACTATAGCCCTGCGCTCATCTGGTGTTTCAGATTGAATCGTCAGACTTAAGCATAGTAAATCACTACCTAATTATATACATAAGCCAATATCAATGCTGGAATTTATTACAAATTTAAGACAGCGCTACCAGATAATTCAATCCGGATTAGCTGAAGAAAACTCGCAATGGATAGCCTTTCAGGCCTGTATTGAACAATTAACCTTAGTTGAATCTTTCCTCCATAAAGCGCAAATAATTGTACAAGGAAATGTGCCAATAAATATAGCAGTGATTGGTCCAACGCAATCAGGTAAGAGTACCGTGGTTAATTTATTGCTTAATCAGGATGCTGCCGGTGTCAGCCCTTTGGCGGGTTATACTGTTTATCCGCAAGGTTTTTCAGTGGGTTTACAGGCTGATGATTTGGCTTATGTCGCCCAGCATTTTTCAGGCTTTCGGGAAGTGCAGCAATTTTCTCTGGATGTACAGGATTATGCGTGTTACTCGCTAAACCGTATTAGTTCCAATAGTCTACCCGATTGTGTGCTTTGGGATACGCCTGATTTTGATACGATCGATGCACAAAACTACCGGGAGGGTGTATTCAAATCATTAGCGCTTGCCGATGTTTTAGTATTAGTCGTGAGTAAAGAAAAATATGCGGATCAGTTGGTATGGGATGCACTGGCATTGATAGAGCCTCTGAATCAACCTATCCTGGTAGTAATCAATAAGTTGATGGCGGACTCCCAGACTCTGTTAGTTGACTCCTTTAAAGAGCGCTGGCAGAAGATTCGCCAGGACAAAATGCCGGATATCATCCCAGTGTTATTTAGCAAAAGGGAAGTACCACAGGATCGGCAGGCTGAATTAATCAATTTAGTGCAGCGCAGTATTCATAAGGTGAAACGTAACAAACATGAGGCTGCGGCAACAAATTTTATCAAACAATACTGGCAAACGTGGTTAGCGCCAGTAAGGTCGGAACAGGAAGCTCAAACCACCTGGCAGATCCTGATTAACCAGGCGATTAAAGAAGCCGCTGTTGAATATCAACGGGATTACCTGGATCACCCACATCATTACGATACCTTCCAGAATGCTTTAGCAAAACTTCTGACTTTGCTGGAAGTTCCGGGTCTTGCAAATATAATTGCGCAGAGTCGAAAAATTTTAGCCTGGCCGTTACGCAAGGTGTTTGCCGTAGACAAGAAAAAATATCAGCAGACTTATCCAAAAACATTGGAAACAGCATTATTGCAGCAGATTGCCGAGCATGTGTTTCTGCAGTTAGGGGATAAGGTGTTAGACCAGATTGACCAGAGTCAGGGCAATGATAAATGGTGGAAAGCCATTAATAGCCAGCTTAGGCAAGAAAAAATACTGATCCTAAAGCACTTTGAACAAAGCACAGAAATGTATCATCAGGACTTTAAGCAGCAAATAGAAAATACTGCGCAGGGCCTGTATCATAAACTGGAAGAACACCCAGCACTGCTAAATGGCTTACGTGCCACGCGCGTAACAGCCGATGCTGCGATGTTGGCACTGGCAGTGCAGGCAGGTGGTATAGGTTTACATGATTTACTGATTGCACCGGCCATGCTATCGGTCACGTCTTATTTAGCAGAAAGTGCGGTAGGCAGTTATCTGCAACGCGCAGAGACTGAATTAAAACAGCAGCAATTGAATGCCGTAAAAGAGCAGTTATTTACGCTGGTTTTACAACAGGCATTAACCGGCTTACCAGAAAAAATGATGCATAATACTTATTTTAATATCTCTACGCGTCAGCTTGCTGAAGCAGAGGCCCAATTGGAAGAAAAAAGGCATGGATTACGAATACTCTGATTTAGTCGCAGAGACTAAAGGCTGGGCTCAGGAACTTATGGCTAGTGCCTGGGCTTCAGAGCACGCATTGACTAAGCTACTGGAATATGACGAGCATACGCCTGATAGTTTATTTAGTGATGCCACATCCAGGCCGTTAATCGTTGCATTTCTAGGAGGCACGGGGGTAGGTAAGAGTACCTTGTTAAACCGTCTGGCAGATAAGCAAATAGCGCAGGCAGGAGTGGTCAGACCCACTTCCCGAGAGGTGACATTATTTCATCATACTAGTGTGAAAATTGCGCATTTACCGAGTCTTTTACCTTTAGATAAGATCAAGATAGCCGAGCATAGCGAAGCGAAGAATAAGCATATTATCTGGATTGATATGCCTGATTTTGATAGTGCTGAGCCAGGCAATCAGCAACTGGTTTTAGAATGGCTACCGCATATTGATGTATTAATCTATGTGGTCAGTCCGGAGCGCTATCGTGATAGTAAAGCGTGGCAAATTCTACAAGCTGAAGGTGGCCGGCATGCCTGGATTTTTGTGTTAAATCAATCCGACCGGGGGCAGGCAGAACAGTACCAGGACTTTATCGAGCAATTGAGCAAAGCAGGGTTTAATAACCCTCTGGTTTATCAAACTAGTTGTGCGCTTGATAAGACCAGCGCACAGCCAGATGAATTTGAGAGATTGCAGACTAGCTTACAAGATCTGGCAACTGAAAATACTATTACCCAATTAGAATTTAGAGGGCAACAGGTACGCAAAGAGGAATTAGTTAAAGTATTACAAGCTTCAATCGAGCTTTTGGGACCTTCCAACCTTAGTCAGGAATTAATCGGTTTCTGGCAACAGCAAGGGCGTGAGCTACAGAAGTTATTAGTCGAAGCAACCATTTTGCCGCAACAGCAACTGGCTGAATATTACGCGCTACATAGTGGCGATCTAGTAGATAAACAAACCGAGCCTTTTTTACATCAACGTCTGTGGGATAAATGGGCGCAAACACGCTTTGATGATGCGCTGGATGCCTTGATTTTACAAGCAGATCAACTGGCATTACCGGTCATGCCAATGAAACAATTGTTGCACCCTATACGTGTTAATGCTGAGAAATTAGTCGAAGAAAAAACCTTGTTAGCGGTGCGCAAAGCGCTGATTAACCCTGGCAATCTTTTGCAGCGCTTAATCATAAAAACAGCACAATTTGCCGAAATCATATTGCCTATCGCAGCGATGAGCTGGGTTGGCTACCAGGTGTTTATTGAATTTTATGAAAGTAGTCTAGAAGAAGTGCCACATTATGTGGGTGCAAATTTTGCGATAAACAGCATCATGCTTATTGCTATCGCCTGGCTATTTCCCTATTTCCTGCAGAAAAAATTGCAGCCTTCGATAGAAAAAGCAGCTTTAAAAGGTTTGAAGCAGGGTTTTATAAGCGCTCTACAAACTATGGAATTTGATGTACTAGAAGAGATTAAAGTCTATGCCCAGGCACAAGATAGCTTACGCCAGAAAGCTGAGGTTATTGCCGACAATTGTCATCAGGGTGGCGACAGGCTAATAGATGTGCCAGAAAATAGCGTATTACGGAGGATGCTGTTGTAATAGACTTCGCGCGCGGGGACTGCCGACAAAAATTTACTCCAACCGCGCGTTGTATGGCTGGTATTAGATGATTTTCGCAATACCAACAGCTTTACGTAATTCTAGTAAAAATGGAGCACTAATCGCACGCGCCTTTTCTGCGCCTTCTTGAAGTTGCTGTTCTATATACGCCGGTTCTTGTATTAGGGCATCATAGCGTTCGCGGGAAGGGGTGATTTCTTCATTAATCTTTTCAAACAAGACTTTCTTCATTTCTCCCCAGGCAATGCCGTCGGCATACTGTTGGCGAATAACGGCAACTTCCTGTTCGCTGGCAAATGCCTGATAGGTACCGAATAATGTGCAATCAGTCGGGTCTTTTGCCTCGCCTGGTTCTAAAGAATTGGTCTTGATTTTATTAATCAGTTTCTTAAGTTTCTTTTCCGGGACAAACAAGGGAATGGTATTGTTATAACTCTTACTCATTTTACGCCCGTCCAGGCCCGATAAAATCGAAGCATTATCATCAATAACGGCCTCAGGAAGGGTAAAGTGTTCACCATAAATATGATTAAAGCGCGAGGCGATATCTCGTGCCATTTCGATATGTTGAATTTGGTCTTTGCCTACCGGCACTTTATGAGCATTAAAAATAAGAATATCCGCAGCCATTAGAATAGGGTAACTGAACAACCCCATGGTGATTCCCTTGTCAGGGTCGGTATTGGCTGTTGCTTCATTTTCAGCGACCACACCTTTATACGCGTGAGCACGGTTCATTAGACCCTTGGCGGTAACACAGGTCAGCATCCAGGTGAGTTCCATGATTTCGGGAACATCTGATTGACGATAAAAGGTGGCATTTTTGGTATCCAGCCCTAAAGCAAGCCAGGTTGCGGCAATTTCTAGGCTGGACTGGCGCACTTTTTCGGGTTCAGAACATTTAATTAAGGCATGGTAATCGGCTAAAAAATAAAAAGGGCTGGCATTTTCATTTTTGCTTGCCTGGATAGCAGGGCGAATCGCACCTACATAATTACCTAGATGAGGGGTGCCGGTGGTGGTGATGCCAGTCAGTATTGTCGATTTATTCATTATTAAGCTGTTCTCGTGTTTATGGCGTAAAATAACTGCTATGCAAAAAGGCCCGCTAGTTATTTTTTCGTAGCGGCTATTTTACGATATTATTAACGCTAAGAAACCTAGTAATGTATATTATGCTGTTTCCAGGCCAAATATTTATGCAACAGGGGAGTTATTATGCTAAATCAAGCAGAACCTAGGCAATTTGAACTGATGACTATGTCCTGTGCGATAAGTTATAAGTTCCCAGATGCTGAAGAGTATTATGATGGCGAATGTTTGAATGTTAGTGGCTCTGGAATTTTATTCAGAGGGAAGCATAAGCTGGAAAATGGTATGGCACTAGAGTTGGCAATTGTAACTAAAAACAAATTAATACCGCCTTTAAAGGCTTATGTAGAAGTGCTACGCAGTAAGGAAATAGGTCCTGAGCAATATGAAGTTGCAACTGAAATAAAAGGCATCAGGGAATATTAATTAGATTATGGCTAAAGTTGCCCCACTCAATAAATCATTCTGTTTGCAAAATATTTGTGAAGCTAATTATCTCAAACTATTTTCATTGATTCCTGAGCTACGGGAGATAGATGATTCTGCCCAGGGGTTTTCTGATGGCAAACCTATGTTGCATATTCATATTCTGGAGCAATCACCGTATACAAAAACCATACAGTTAAGTTATTTTTTTGAAAATAATGCAGAGGCTCTGTTAGAGCCTGCGGTAAAAATACGCCTCTATTTTGATGTATGCACTGCCGAAGTGTTACGCGATTATAAGCGGGTAGAAGTCAGTAAAGCGGTGGAAGATATCAGCCTGAGTAGCGATATTATGGATTATAAATGGCGCCTGAATTACTTTCTGGAAAAATGGTTAGATCACTGTCTTAAAGCAGATTATACCTTTGCCAGCAATAATATAACGGCATAATTCTTGGTTTTTAGTGATTAATCATAAATCCTGTGTGTTCTACTGAGTCGACTAAGGGCTCAATAATGACTTCTTCAACCTTTGCAGGTAACGAGCCTTTATGACACCAGTGGATAAACTTCTGCATTGCCTGATGTTCTCCAATAGCGATAATTTCTACATCACCGGCAGCTGTGTTTTTTACCGTGCCGGAGATGGCTAGTTTATTAGCCATCTTCTGCGTAGAGGCTCTAAAGAAGACGCCCTGAACACGACCTCTGATCGTCAGTTTATAGTGATCTATGGACATTTTATTTCCCAGCAATAATGAATTCTTGGACTTCTGGAGAAATCCTCAGGAATTGTTTGCGCCGTTATCTCTTTAATCTGTAGGTCTGCCAACGCTTCGGTATCTAGCTTGAAGCGGCGAAAATTAGTCGAGAAATAAAGTATTCCATCCATGCTTAATAGCTTGCTTACATGTCTGATTAATTCGACATGGTCATCTTGAATACTCAGATTTTTTTCCATACGCTTAGAGTTGGAAAAGGTCGGTGGGTCAAGAAAAATTAAATCATAAGGCTGTGCAATTTCGGCTTTGCTCGCTTCTGCTTTAATCCATTCTAGACAATCAGCACGAATAAAACGGTTATTGCTCTGATTGTTATTTAATGCCATATTCCGTTGTGCCCAGTCCAGATAGGTTTTCGACATATCCACGGTCGTTGTTGAACTGGCACCTCCGATAGCAGCATGTACCGAGGCGGTGCCAGTATAGGCAAATAGGTTAAGAAAGTGCTTGTTTTTTGCCTGTTGCTGAATTTTTTTACGTATAGGCCGGTGGTCTAAAAATAGACCGGTATCTAGATAGTCTGAAAAATTGACATAAAACTGTACACTTTGCTCGTTAACCGTCTCAAAACTTCCCTCGCTGGCCAGTTTTTCATATTGGTCTATGCCTTTTTGTTTGCTGCGTGTTTTTAGATAAATCTGGGTTTTTGGAATAGCAAATAGGGTAGCTGTTTCATTGACTGCTGAACTTAAGCGCGCCATGGCTTTTTCCGGAGAAATGCTTTTCGGCGCCTGGTATTCCTGAATATTTAGCCAGGTTTCCCGGCCTTGATAGACATCGATAGCTATTGCGTATTCCGGCAAGTCGGCGTCATAAATACGATAACAGTGGATATCTTCACGCTTAAGCCATTTAGATAATTTTTTTATATTTTTCTTTAATCGATTGGCAAACATCTCTGCATTTGGATCTGTGCCGGTTAAATCGGATTTGACCTGTTCTATGCGCTCTAGCTGCGATTTTGCTTTAGGTGTGAAGAAATTATTATCTTCGATAGCAAACCGCAATAATTTACATTCCAGGGGGCCATTAAACAGAGTAATAGGCTTCTGAGATCGTATGCCTAAGCGAAAACCTAATTCAGGGTCGCTGATGATCATCGCGGCCTGCCAGTGCTGAAACTGGGTTTTTAACACCTGCCCAAATTGCCGGTAAAGTTCGGCTGTTTCTTCCTTGTTACCTAGGCGCTCACCATAGGGCGGGTTACAGACGACCATACCAATTTTCCAGCTCTCAGCCGCAGTGGCTTCGTTGATATCCCTGCGCTCGACGTGAATTTTGTTTTCTAGACCGGCATTTTCTATATGTAATAACGCTGCATTGATTGCGCGGCGACTCTGGTCAAAGCCAACTATAGTAGGGAGCTTTTCTAAGCCAATTTGTTTGCGTTGTTGTGCTTCTTCGACTAAAGACTGCCATAAAGTCGCATCATGCTTTTTCCAATGGAAAAAGCCGAATTGCTTGTGTTGTAAGCCCGGCGCATAATCGCCGGCAATCATTGCAGCTTCTAGCAATAGTGTCCCCGAACCACACATAGGATCGATTAAGCTGCCGCCTTGTGCCGCGATATCCGGCCATTGACTACGATACAAGATCGCGGCGGCCAGGTTTTCCTTAATCGGTGCAGTAATATTAATATCACGATAACCTCGGCGGTGCAGGCTCTCGCCCGAAAGATCTAGGCTGAGTGTTGCCTGTTCATTGTTTAAATAAACATTTATGCGGATATTCGGTTGAGTGATATTAATATCAGGGCGTTTATTAAATTTCTTACGCATCTGGTCAACCACCGCATCTTTGACTTTAATAGCACCAAAATGGGTGTTGTTAATGGCCTTGGAGCCTTTGGCATTAAATGACACGGCAAAGCTGTCATCCGGCCCCATATGTTCAAACCAGTTGACTTTATAAATACCATCATACAATTCTTCCTGGCTAGTGACGTTAAATGTCCCGAGTGTTAATAATACCCGGTTGGCAATTCTGGACCATAGACAGATGCGATAAGCCGTTTCAATAGAGCCTTCAAAATAGGCACCTGCAAGCGCCGCCTTTACATTTTTAGCGCCCAGTTGTTTTAATTCGGTGACCAGAATATCTTCCATCGCTTTAGGCGTGGTGGCAAAAAAATGTAAATCAGTCATGGGTGTTAGTATGTGAAATTAGGAGGGTAGGGGCTGGCAATGTCTTTTTTACCATGAAGAGCATGAAGAAAATGAAGTTATTAAAACGAATTAACAGTTTGCTTAGTCGGGTTAACAAATATTTTAAAAAATATAAACTCTTCACGTCCTTCATGCTGAAAAATATTTTTATTGAATACTTAATAATTCAACTTCAAAGATTAGTGTTTCATTTGGACCTATCGCGCCGCCGGCACCTTGTGCACCATAGCCCAAGTCAGGATGAATAAAAAATCGGTATTTGGCGCCTATAGGCATTAGTTGTACGCCCTCTGTCCAGCCTGCGATAACGCGATTTAATGGAAAGGTGGCAGGGGCATTACGGCTATAAGAGCTATCAAACTCTTTACCGTCCAGAGTGGTGCCCTGATAATGTACCGTGACGCTTGAGCTGGCGATTGGTTTCTCGCCTGCACCTTCAGTTAAAATTATGTATTGCAGACCGCTAGCCGTTGTAATAACGCCTTCTTTGTCTGTATTTGTAGCTAAAAATGCTTCACCTGTCTGCTTATTGTTGCCTGCAAGTTCGGGGTTGGATTTGTTAAACATAAAATAACCTATGACTAAAATAATGACTAAAATGAGAATAACGAGTTGGGGCTTACCCATTTGGATCTCCTTAAAAAGTGTAAGCTCGGTATTTTACCAAAAAAACCAGCCTGAACTTTCTAATTCTTCTTTGCAGCCTTTTAATTGTTGATTATATATTCTGGCTTGCTTATCTACTTTTTTTGATATCTTGATGAGCCACGGTTTTTTTAGGTAGGATTTTCGTTTATAACCGGTATGTCCTTCATGGTAGGCAAGATATTGATTAGCTGTATCCCATTTTGAAATCCCCAGTTTTTTATGACTAACGGTGCAATACCAGCTGACAAAATCACTGGCGTCCTCAAAGTCATCCCGGTCAGCCGACCAGCTTCCTGCTTCGTCAAGATACCAGTCCCAGGTACTATCCTGTGCCTGTGGGTAACCATAAGCCGAGCTGTTTCTAAACCATGGGATAAAACCTAGAACTCTGGGACGAGGTGGCTGTGCATCTGCTACGAAGCGAGATTCCTGATGCATAATAGCCATTTGCACATGGGTGGGCACTCCCCATGTAGCATAGCTATTTTGCGTATATTCATACCAGTCTTCTTTTTCCCGAAAAATATCACAGAGATTTTTTGTGTTTTGGGGTTGAGAGTTTGTACACGCAGATAATAAAAGCAATGTTATCAAGGGTGTAAGTCTACTGATATATTTATATGGCAATGGGTAGAAAAATATCATGGTTCGAGAATAAATGGGCAGACAAAAAAGAGCAAGTAAGTGGTAAAAAAAATTGTTTTTAGTTTAATATAAACTATCTTATATAGAAAATTTTTGGAGTGTCGATGCTTTTCTGGTTTGTAGTAAGCTAGCTCCAACGATGAGATATACAGCGCAGCTAAATTATACATATGATTAATTCCAGACAATACTTTCGGGAAATTTTCTCGCTTTCAGGTTTATTGTTTATAGGTAATGCCGAGCATGAAATGCAGGTAAAAAATCTTTCCATTTCCGGGATTTTGGTGGCTATAGATACCTCGGCTAATTTAGTCGATGTACGCGATGTTTTTTTACTGCTTAAGCAATCCAGCTTTGTTGATATTTACATAAAAAGTTTAAATTTAGCAGGCGAAGCTGAGATCGTTCGAGTTGAAATGGAAGATGAACATATCTTGATTGGTATGGAGTTTAAGCAAATCTCTTATGATGCAGATAATTTACTATATAAAAGAAAATCTTATCGAAAGAACATGGCCGCACCTGGGCAGTTTTTGATCAAGGAGACATTTTACTATTTTATGACCAGAAATGTACCCGTTGATGGCATCATGATTTATATTAATCAGTTTGTTGAAGTAAAAGTGGGGATGGTTACTGAGTTCAAATTTGATAAATTACACTTATATGGTGAAAGTCGTATCGTCTGGTTCGAACATGATGCAGATGGCGGTACATTAATTGGTATGGAGTATCAGCACATGGAAAAATCTGGTCTACCAAGCATTCCACGTTTTTATCATCGATAGAACACCTTTAACGCTTGTTTAATAGCTGCTTTTATCACGTTTCTGCCAATAGTCAGTTGCTAATAGTTGTGCTGCTTCCTGTGACTCAGCTTTAGCCATCAACTTTAATGCAACCGCTGTTGTACCGATAATACTTGCTTCAGCAAATTCATCATTGATTTCACCACGCCATAGCTGAATAAGCTGTTCTGGCTCAAGTATCTTAGGCTTAACGTGGCGTCTGGGAAATAAAGCCGGCCATATTTCTTCGGATAATTCACCCGCATGCACACTCTGTGCTAAACATTGCATATCTGGATTTCGCTCAGTTTCCCCACCTTCGCCCTTAATAACGGTCATATGTGCCTGTTTTAATAATAATGCGGCTTCCTGATGCACCGGGCGGTAACCTGGGTGAAAAATGCCCTGTATGCTATAGGGCGCATTCAATGGGTTGACCAGGCGTACTAGCGTATGCACCGGGGAACGTAGCCCCATTAAGTTACGCAAATGGATCATTCTATTTAGGGCAGGACAAAATTGCTCCAGAGACAGATAGGCAAAGTTTCGTACCTGTAATTGTCGCTCTGCCTCGGCAAATGAATTGGCTTTAGCTAAAGAAAATAAAGGCAGCATATCTTGGGCAAACACCCTGCTTGCGGAATGAGCAGCAGAGCCGTGCATAAGGACTTTGATATCATTTTCAGACAGTAATAGGCTGGATAATATAAACCACGGTAAATGACGACGTTTGCCGGCATATGCTGACCAATCTAAATCGGCAGTTTGAGAAGCAATATTGGGTAATGTTTCACGCACAGCAAGAACAAAGCCAGCCAGTTCTTCAGCCGTCTCTTCTTTGACGCGCATTAACATCAGGAATGCACCCAATTGTATTTCTTCAACTTCACCTGCTAGGATCATGCGCATGGCACGATAAGCTTCGTCTTGAGTCAGCGGGCGAGAGCCATTTTTCCCTTTACCCAGAATTCTAATAAATTCGGCAAAAGGATGTTCAGTAGTATTGTCGCTCATTAGGGCTATTCTCGCTATTCGCGTACTGGATGCTTATCAAGTTTTCTTTGTAATGTACGGCGGTGCATATTTAGGGCTCTGGCAGCCGCTGAAATATTGCCATCATGTTCCATTAGCACTTTTTGTAGATGCTCCCACTCCAGGCGCTTAACCGAGAGTGGATTTTCATTAATGACAACCGAGCTATCACCCGAATTCTTTTGCAGGGCATGCATAATTTCATCCGCATTGGCGGGCTTGGTTAAATAATGTTTAGCGCCTAGCTTAATGGCTTCTACTGCAGTAGCAATACTGGCAAAGCCGGTGAGCATAACCACCTGGGTATTATCATCCAGAGAGATTAATTTTTGCACTAATTCCAGGCCAGATTCATGGCCTATGCGCAAATCGATCACCGCAAATTCAGGTTCGAGTTGTTCCGCCAGTGCTAGTCCATCTTTGACATTGTGGGCCACTGAGATTGAAAAACCTCTTTTTTCGAGGGCAGATTTAAGTACCGAACAATAGGTCAGGTCATCATCTACCAGTAATAATCGGACATTATTTTTTTCAGACATATTGTTTAATTATAAGGGTTTAGCATTTATGCAGATATTACCAGAGGTAAGATAATTGAAATACATGCCCCCCCTGGTGACGCATTACTAATGTTTATTTTACCGCCTAAGCGGGCAATTGTAGAGTAAGTAAGGAATAAGCCTACGCCTAGCCCCTGGTTGCTGTCATCAATCGGCATTTTACCAATTTTGTTCATCAGTTCATCAGGGATGCCAGGTCCATAGTCACGTATTTTTATGGCAACATTCTCGTTGGTTGCACAAGGGTCGATCATAAGGTCTATGCCCTCGTCTTGAGGTGTGACTTCTGCCGCATTGTTGAGGATATTAATCAGCGAATGGGTCAGGGTAATTTCGGCCAGAATATTTTCATTGAGGGGAGCCAAGGGACTAATGTGTAAATTCAGCTTTACCCCAGGTTGCTGAGAACGCCATTGGGTAATTACTTCATCCAGATAATCACTGAGTATCGTGACATGCCCTGATTCTGCGCGTAATTGACCTGCCGATGCAGACATAACCGATAAGGCCTGTTTGCATCGGTTGATCTGTTCTTGCATGATATGTATCTTGTCATGCAAATCGTCATGCACTTCAGGACTATAATCATCCTTTAGTTCATGGACAATAATTGCCATCGTACCCAGTGGTGTGCCCATATCATGTGCGGCACTGGCAGCTAGGGTGCCTAAAGAAATGATGCGCTCATCCTGTAATGATTTTTCGCGAGCTTCGGCTAGTGTGCGTTCGCCTGCCTTGATGGTATTGGAAAGTTCCAAAGCAAAGAATGCAACTAAACCGGCACTACAGACAAAACCGAACCACATACCAAAAATATGGAAATTAAAGAATTCTTCATCCTGCATGATATGAGCTTCTGGCGACATCGCCATCATATTCATCATGTGCGGCTCAATAGGTGTTAAAGAGGCATGGTAGGGAATCAGGAAAGTATATAAAGTAGTGGTCAGGATGACCATATACCAGGTATAGGTATGCGGTAGAATAATGGCGGTCAGAATAACCGGCAGTAAAAAAATCCAGGTAAAGGGGTTGGTTGCTCCGCCTGTTAAATAGAGTAGCGCTGTAATAGCAAAGACATCAATGGCTAATTGCGAAAAGATCTCCATTTCTGTCACAGGCGTATCTGTTTGCAGGCGAATCCAGGTGTACAGATTGACTGTGCCTATGGCGGAAATAGTTAGCCATAGCGCATCCTGATGGAGTGGTATTTTTAAAAAATCAACAGAAATTAATAATAAAAGTGACTCACCACCGATCATCAGGTTTCTAAGAATAAACAGCCATTCCAGGTTTTCTTTTGCGGAAATTTCTGCTTTGGGAATAAAGTTTATAAGCATTTTACGACCAAATAATGGCAGCACTAATTAGTGCTGCACTAGCTAACAGGGTGTATGCCGTAGTTTTCTGGCTATCTTTCATTTGCTCGCGCATTTTTTCTAATTGTTGCGTTTGTCGGTTAGCGCGCTCACTAGTATGCGCTGCATCATCTAAGACCTGAAACAGCAATGCGGGTATTTCAGGGAATTTTTCCGCTAATTCAGGAAACTTCTTTATCGCCTGTTTAATTTTGGTCTTAGGGCTTAATCGTTCTTTAAACCAGTCTTCCAGAAACGGTTTAGCTGTCTGCCATAAATCCAGATCTGGATATAGTTGACGTCCTAGGCCTTCAATATTTAATAAGGTCTTTTGCAATAACACTAATTGCGGCTGGACTTGCATATCAAAGCGGCGTGCCGTTTGAAATAAACGCAATAACAACAAGCCAAAGGATATATCTTTTAGCGGCTTATCAAAAATCGGTTCACAGACGCTGCGTATCGCAGATTCAAATTCCTCTACCCGGGTATTGGCAGGAACCCAGCCTGAAGCGATATGCATTTCGGCAACACGGCGATAATCCTGATTAAAAAATGCCAGAAAATTTTCGGCTAAATAGCGTTGATCGGAAGTCGACAAGGTGCCGACAATACCAAAATCTACTGCAATATACTTACCCGGTAATTCCACAAATATATTACCCGGGTGCATATCAGCATGGAAAAAATTATCTCTAAAAACCTGGGTAAAAAAGATTTCTACGCCACGCTCGGCTAGGAGTTTAAAATCTGCATTGTTGTCACGTAATTCATCGATATTGCCGACTGGGATACCGTGAATACGTTCCATGACCAATACTTTTTTTCGCGTAAATTCCCAGTAAATTTCAGGGATATAAATAGACTCAGAGTTGAGGAAATTACGCCGTAATTTTGCAGCATTGCCGGCCTCTCTAACTAAATCCAGCTCATCTAATAATGTTTTTTCGAATTCAGCAACAATCTCTTTGGCATGCATACGCTTGGCATCATCCCAGAATTTTTCGGCAAAATAGGCAAGTTCATATAATAAGCCTATATCTGAATGTATCCATTTTTCTACATCAGGGCGTAATACTTTAACAACGACTTGCTCGCCAGTATGTAAAACCGCAGTATGGACTTGCGCAACAGAAGCGGAGGCCAGTGGGCTGGGAGAAAATTCTGCAAAGGCAGTATCGATAGACATGCCTAGCTCTTGTTCGATCACCTCACGCGCTAGTTGATCTGAAAAAGGCGGGACTTTATCTTGAAGTTTGACCAGTTCATCAGCGATATCATCGGGCAAGATGTCTTTACGCGTTGATAAAGCCTGACCAAATTTAACATAAATAGGACCTAAGTCTTCAAGTGTGCGGCGAATGCGCACGCCACGCTCTGCTAAGTCTTTTTTACGCCAGAAATTGGGAGAAAAAACACCTAGAAATCGCAGCGGCCTGAACAAGTGGGTATTTAGAATCAAGTCGTCCAGACCATGAGTAATAAATACCCAGTTAATGTGGATGACGCGTAATATTAGTTTTGGGTGTTTCACAATAGTTCCTAAGCCTGCTGTTCTTTTAATTTGGCATCTAAGCGCTTAAAGCGTGCATTAAGACGCTCATAATCTTCTTTAAGCTGATCGACTTGCTGGATCAGGATGTTGACTTCAGGAGCAGGAGGGAGGTCTTGCGTTTCATCCTGTAAAAACTCTTTGATATTCAGTTGGGCAGTTTGTAAGGTATCTTGATGCCATCGACTGGCGTTACGAAAAAAAAGACCTACCTTGTGCGCCACTATATCGCCGGTTACATGAGACACTTGTTCTTCCAAGTCGATGTCCAGTTTTTCAAACAGGCTCTGAAATTGATGGCCGACACTTAAATCACCAGTGATTGATACCTCACCTGAAAAAAAGGAGCGTGCCGGAGTAGAACTGAGTCCCATTAAGCCCAGTGCCGTTAAAGAACCGCTTATGGTCGTGTCGATGTTGCCCTGATAATGGTCGATAATCTGGATATTTGTGCTATTCGGGCACAAATACAATGTTTCGTTAAATGGCGTTATCGTCACGGCTATGATTTTACCTTGGAGTGGTTGTAGGAACACAGCCACATCCCCATCCAGACTAAGGTATTTATTCAGAGAGGTTTCAAAAGCGCCGATAAGCAGTGGTTTGATGGTCATCGTCTTGGACAGTCGAGAAAGGGTGGGGTGAGCATTATTTTGCTCACCATCTAAGGCATCAACAGGGAAAGACTAAAATAAGTCGCTTTCCAGAGGAAAATTAACTTAAAATTTATAACCTCTATGCACAGCAACGATACCTTGTGACATATTAAAATATTCACAACGCTCAAGACCGGCATCAAGCATCATTTCTTTTAATACATCTTGCTTGGGATGCATCCGAATCGATTCCGCTAAATATCGGTAGCTCTCTTCATCTTTGGCAACGAATTTACCAATTTTGGGTAATAGCTTAAAAGAATAAAAATCATAGATTTTTTCAGTGATTTTATCAGTAGGGTGGGAGAATTCTAAAACGATGACCCGACCGCCTGGTTTTAATACTCGGTACATAGAGCGCAAAGCCGCGTCCTTATCGGTCACATTGCGTAAACCAAAGGCAATACATACACAATCAAAGCTATTGTCTTCAAAAGGCAAACATTCAGCATTAACCTGGGCATAGGTGACACCAGTCAGGCCGCGATTAATTAAGCGGTCGCGTCCAGTGCGTAACATTTCTGAATTAATATCTGCCAGAACCACTTTGCCAGATTTACCAATTCGCTTGCTAAACAGCGTTGTCAGATCTCCTGTTCCCCCCGCTAAATCGAGTACTTGATCGCCTTCTCGGACATTACTTAATTGCACCGCAACCCGCTTCCAGACACGGTGTATGCCCATAGACATCAAGTCGTTCATAATGTCATATTGACTGGCAACAGAGTCAAAAACTCCGCGTACCATCTTTACTTTTTCATCTTCGGCGACTTGCTTAAAACCAAAGTGGGTAGTGTTATCAGTTGTCATAAATTTATCTTAAATAGTGGGGCTGGTTTTGTCAATCACCAGTGATCCTTAGCACGTAGGTTGGATGAGATTATCTAGCGTAGCGCAGATAACGAAACCCGACATTTTGGGTAATCTCCTCATGTTGGATTTCATTTTTTAATATTGCACAATAAAAAAACTCATCCAACCTACAATATAATTATTGATTAGGTACTTAATTTTTTGCAACTTCAATGCGACTATGCCCGGCAGCTTTTAATTCTTCCAGGTAACCAGGCCAGATAACATCATATTCATTGCCCAGTTTATACAGCAATTCCCAGGTATAAATACCGCTGCCATGCCCGTCACTAAAATCGGGTGAAATACCATAATTACCAATCGGCTTTA
This sequence comes from Methyloprofundus sp., assembly GCA_012960135.1. Lineage (GTDB taxonomy): Bacteria > Pseudomonadota > Gammaproteobacteria > Methylococcales > Methylomonadaceae > Methyloprofundus. The sequence continues at coordinate 21,117 of DUBW01000059.1, read as the reverse complement.
TCGCCTCTATCGAGACGGACTCTTTGCCCGTTTGTAAAATTTCCTGTCCCGGCGCGTGCCCGAGTGCTTCAGCCGATGGCGTAAAAACTCTCAGGTACTCACAAGGCAGATGAAATATTTTTCCATCAGCAAAGCTAACTTCAAGAATGCGTGAAACTTTGTGTAATTTTATTTCCGTAGGGTGAGTGTCAATTTCTTCTGCTTTAATGCGCATAATTATAATATATAACGGCTTAAATCTTCATCTTGAACAAACTCAGAAAGATACTGGTTTACATACTCTGCATCAACAACAATATCTTTATCGACTAAATCAGGCGCATCAAAGGACACTGCTTCTAATAAGCGCTCTAAAATAGTATGTAAGCGACGGGCACCGATATTTTCAGTTTTTTCATTCACTTCCCAACCCAGTTCGGCAATGCGCTGAATGCCATCATCGGTAAAGCTAAGTGTGACTCCCTCAGTTGCCAGTAACGCCTGATATTGTTCTGTTAAAGAAGCATCTGGTTCGGTCAGAATGCGCACAAAATCAGCTGTGCTTAAGGCATCCAGTTCAACTCGAATAGGGAATCGACCCTGTAATTCAGGTATTAAGTCGGAAGGTTTGGTCAGGTGAAATGCACCTGAAGCAATAAAAAGAATATGATCGGTTTTAATCATGCCGTATTTAGTGCTGACGGTACTACCTTCTACCAAGGGTAGTAAATCTCTTTGCACGCCTTCTCGAGAAACATCACCGCCGCCACCCGAATCGGAGCGCTTGCACACCTTATCTATTTCATCCAGAAATACGATGCCGTGCTGCTCTACTGATTCTACTGCAGATAATTTAATATCGTCTTCATTAACCAGTTTGGCTGCATGTTCTTCAGTTAGTAATTTAAGCGCTTCTTTAACCGGCAATTTACGATCTTTGGTTTTTTGACTGCCCAGGTTTTGAAACATACCCTGCAACTGATTAGTCATCTCTTCCATGCCGGGAGGTGCCATGATTTCAACACCGATACGCGAAGCTTGTACTTCAACTTCAATTTCCTTAGTATCAAAGTCACCTTCACGTAATTTCTTACGCATTTTCTGTCGCGTTGAAGCTTCAGTTTCGGATATCATGCCACCATCAGCGCGAGGTAACAAGATATCCAGCACTTCTTCCTCGGCAGCATCTATAGCACGGTGCTGTACAGTTTCCATTTCTGTTTCGCGGGTCATCTTATAGGCAGTTTCAACTAAATCCCGCACAATAGATTCGACATCGCGACCAACATAGCCCACTTCGGTGAACTTTGTTGCTTCAATTTTAATAAAAGGCGCATTAGCAAGCCGTGCAAGCCTACGTGCAATCTCAGTTTTACCCACCCCGGTAGGGCCGATCATTAGTATATTCTTGGGTGTGATTTCATCGCGCATAGTGCCTTCGACCTGGGCACGGCGCCAGCGATTACGCAGGGCAATGGCAACTGAGCGTTTGGCACTTGCCTGACCTATAATATGCTTATCCAGTTCGTGGGCGATTTCTTTAGGTGTCATTTGTGTCATGTGCTCTTAGTCCTTAGGCTCAGCGTCTAGTTCTTCTATGCGTAAATTGTGATTGGTATAAATACACACATCTGCCGCAATATTAAGCGACTTCTCGACGATATCCCGAGCGCTCAAATCCGTATTTTCCAGTAATGCTCGTGCAGCAGACTGTGCGAAAGGACCACCTGAACCAATGGCGATTAAATCGTATTCCGGCTCAATCACATCACCATTTCCGGAAATAATGAGCGAGGTTTTACTATCTGCAATGGATAGTAGTGCTTCCAGTTTGCGTAAGGCACGTTCAGTACGCCAGTCCTTAGCCATTTCCACGGCAGCCCGAGTTAGATTACCGTGATGTTTTTCCAGCTTGCCCTCAAAATGCTCAAACAGCGTAAAGGCATCTGCCGTTGCACCGGCAAACCCGGCAATCACTTTGTCATGGTATAGGCGACGTACTTTACGCGCATTACCTTTCATTACTGTATTACCTAAAGTAACTTGGCCATCACCGCCGATAACGACTTTATCGCCACGGCGCACAGAAAGAATTGTTGTACCTCTAAAATCCACTGATAACTTACCCGTATATTTGAAAATAAATCGTTCAATTTTACATGGATACTGCATGTGTTGATAGAGTTTAAAATAGAAATAATACAAAACCACAGAGTTAATAATTTTTCAGCTTATTTATAATGATTACTGTGCAGGGTAGGATGCGGCTTTAGCCCGCCTTTATAGCCGAATATTTAGATGTAACGGCGGGCTAAAGCCTAGCCCTACAGATGGTTTAGATTTTAAGGCAACTTATACGAACAGCGATAGGTCATTTTTTACCTAGGCTTGCAATAAATAGCACAGTAGCCATCATTTTACAAAACAGAGAGTAATGCAAGTAAACAAGGGAACAGATGATGACCGGCTAACTCTACAAACCAGGTGGATAAAATATGGGAAGCATTCTAGATAGGAGGCATCAGTAATCTAGTGACTGTTATTGAATATTTCACCTTTTAGTTATTTCTGCGGCGCCTGGATGTAAACAAGCAGTTCGCTGGCATAGTTTTAAAAATCTCGATTCTGAATCTTTATTTACGCTGTTCACGCAACCGCAAATTGATGGCGACAACCTCACTACTGTTAAGTACATTAAACAGTCCGGTAGTGATGTCGTAGTGTTTGCGAAATTCGTGAAAGGTGCGATATTTGTGATTCCAACACCTAAACTGTTGGATCAAGTAATGCAGGTGATCGACAAAATACAAATGGATGATCGGGATACTAAAGGCGATTTATACGAATACTTATTATCCAAAATAGCCACTACAGGTAGAAACGGTGAATTTAGAACGCCATGGCATATCATTAAAACCATGGTTGCGATGATGCAACTGAACAAGGAAGATACTTTATATGGTCCTGCGTATGGTACAGCAGTTTTTTGGTCGCAACCGATGAATATATCCACGATAATCACCCCGACTGGTTTCATAAGCAAGACTTTAGATCCCACTACAGAAAACATAAATTGGAAGCGATTATCTCCATTCCTAGCGGTGTATTTAAACCGTATGACGGAGTGAGTATCGCTATTGTGGTGTTTGCCAAGACCAGCCATGGGGTTTCAAGAGCGGGCGGTAGGGATAAGGTTCAGTTTTATGATATGCAAACTGATGGTTATAGTCTGGATGATAAACGCAGTCCAATTAGCAATAATGATATTCCCGACATCATTAACCGCTTTCAACAACGTCATCAAGAACAAGACTGCCTACACACGGAACAAAGCTTTATAGTACCGTTTGATGAGATGAAAGCGAATGACTGGGATTTAAGTATTAATCGTTATAAAGAAATTGTTTATGTTGATCGGGTTAATCAGAATGCTTGATGGCTTGATGATGTAGCGATTGGTGAAAGTGCAGTTTTATTGTCTGAATGAGTTGAGGGTACTATAGTCGTCAGATAATAGCTTTGGAAATACCGTAAGTACAACTACGCACAGGCTAGGGGCATCTTTAATAGCTAGCAATTTAGTTATCAGGATGCCTGGTATCGGGCTGTTTAAGTGGAAATATGTAATGAGCGACCACTTAAGGCTAAAGCACTCTCATGAATTGCTTCGGAGATGGTCGGATGGGCATGTATTGTCCGGGCCAGGTCTTCTGCTGTTGCAGAGAACTCCATTGCTAATACGGCTTCGGCTATTAATTCAGAGGCCAGGGCGCCGATGATATGCACGCCTAATATGACTTCGGAATCTGCTTGCATAATCATCTTAACCATACCAGAAGTTGCGCCTTTTATTTGTGAGCGACTGGTGGCATTAAAAGGGAATATACTGGATTTAATATTTTCACCTCTTGCGAGCAGGTCTTGTTCTGTCTGACCTACCCAGGCTATCTCAGGGTCGGTATAAATGACATTCGGAATGGTAAGATAATTAATGGGAGAGTGTTGCTCTGCAATGTATTCTGCGACAAATATGCCTTCTTCAATACCCTTGTGCGCTAACATAGGTCCCGATAATGTCAGGTCGCCAATGGCATATACGCCGGGTAGTGTGGAGCAGCAATTTTCATCGACATGGACAAAGCCATCTTCATCCAGTAGGAGGTCGGCTGATGCAGCTATCAGTGTTTCTGTATTGGGTTTTCTGCCTGAGGCAACGACTAGTTTTTCAAAAACACAGTGATGCCGACCCTGGCTATCTTCGTATTCAACGTTGACCTGGTTTTTCTCGATGCTAGTTGAAATGACTCGTGCGCATAGACGAATATCCATTCCTTGCTGGCTGTATAGTTTAAAGGCTTCATCAGATATTTCCTGGTCAGCCATGTTCATAAACGATTCTTGCGCTTCTAAAAGGACAACTTTTGTACCCAGCTTATTCCAGATCCCAGCAAGTTGGATACCTATTGCTCCTGCGCCAATAATACCCAGGGTTTTAGGGACGCTTTGTAAATCTAATGCCGTTTTTACATCAAGAATAAATTCATTATCAATCTGTGCAAATGCTAGTTCAATAGGACTAGAACCCGCAGCAAGGATGATTTTATCGGCGGTAATGATTTTGGGTAGTTTGTCACTTTTTGAGGACTGGTTACTAAAGGGGATAATTTCAACGCGATTGGGATTAATCAGTTGTGCATTAGCTTTAATGGTGTCAACTTTATTTTCGATAAATATTTTGTTAACTTGCTGATTCAATAAGTTAACGATATCTACTTTACGTTTCTGCATACGCGGAATATCCGCTTGAATATTCTCTGCACTAATCCCATGTTCACTAATACCATGACTAACTAAATGGAATAACTTGGCGGACTCTAATAACGCAATGGCAGAGATACAGCCTCCATTAACATAGTTACCGCCCAGGCAGGGGGTAGTGTTTTTTGTTTTCCAGTTGTCAATACATGCCGTTTTAAGGCCTAGTTGCGTGGCGCGCGTAGCAGCAGCATAGCCGGCGGGACCTGCGCCTATGACAATAACATCGTAATCATTTTTTTGTGCTGACATGAGTTGATCCCGACCTATATATTAAGTAGTAAATGCGCTGGCGATTCCAGTCCTTCCTTTATAGCAACTAGAAACTGCACGGCATCGCGCCCATCTACCAGGCGATGATCATAAGATAAGGCAAGATACATGATTGGGCGAATAACGATTTCACCATTTTCTACGACTGGGCGTTCAGTAATCGCGTGCATCCCTAAAATAGCGCATTGAGGTGGATTAAGAATGGGAGTGGATAGCATAGAACCAAAAATACCGCCATTAGTAATGGTAAAGGTACCGCCATTCAATTCCTCATAGGTTAAGGTACCGGCTCTGGATTTTTCACCAAAATCGACAATATTTTTTTCTATCCCGGCAAAATCGAGTTGATCTGCATCGCGTAATACAGGAACAATCAAACCGCGTGGCGAAGCCACGGCAATCCCAACATCGTAATAACCATGATAAATAATATCTTCACCATCTATGGACGCATTAATGGCCGGGAAACGTTTAAGCGCTTCAATTGAAGCCTTAATAAAAAAAGACATAAAACCTAATTTAACCCCGTGTTTCGCTGTAAACCGCTCTTGATATTGCTTGCGCAGATCAATGACACTTTGCATGTTTACCTCATTGAAGGTGGTTAACATCGCGGCATTTTGTTGCGCTTGTAATAAGCGTTCTGCAACTTTAACACGTAAGCGGGTCATCGGTACGCGTTGTTCAGAGCGTACCCCGTTACTGTTCATCACTGAATTGCCGTTGCTCGTGGTAGACTCTTTTTTAGTGAATGGTTCAGCGACAGGTACGGGGGTTATTTTGGCTTCAACAGTTGTCGGGGAGGGTGATGCAGCAACTTTTTGAGCTAAGTAATCCTGCGCATCACTTTTAGTGATGCGGCCGCCTTTACCCGTGCCGCTAATCTGGCTAGGGTCTAGACTATGCTCAAAAATAATACGACGCACTGCCGGGCTTAACGGGATATCGGCTGTGATTGTTTCTTTTGTAACGGGTTCTTTTGTGCTGGCGGCAGCTTCAGTATTAATTTTAGCCAGTAAATCACCGCTGGTGACAGTACTACCGTCCTTGACAAGTATTTCAGTTAGTACACCAGATTCGGGAGCGGGGACTTCGAGTACGACTTTATCAGTTTCTAGGTCAACCAGGTTGTCGTCTTTCTGAACAGCATCACCCACTTGTTTATGCCAGGTGATTAATGTTGCATCTACAACAGATTCGGGGAGAGTTGGAACGTGGATTTCAATGCTCATGATATTTTCCTTGCAGCAGCTGGTTGGCCATAGAGTGCCGTGTGTACAACTTCTTTTTGTTGTTCTAAATGTTTGGCAAAATTACCGACGGCTGGCGATGCAGAAGCAAGCCGCCCACAGTAAATTAATTCCAGATGATCCGGCTTGAATATTGAGAAATTATGTCGTGATTGATACCAGGCACCTTGATTTTGAGGCTCTTCCTGACACCAGACTAAAGATTCTAAATTGGGGTACTTGGTAAATTCTAAAGAATAATCGCGAATCGGGAACGGGTATAATTGTTCAATCCTGACGATAGCCACATTGCCTAGGTTGTTTTGTGTACGTGCATCCAGCAGATCATAATAAACTTTGCCTGAACAGAGTATTAAGCGGTTGACTTTTTGTGCATCTATAGCGGCATCTGTTTCTGAAATAATAGTTTGAAAATGTCCATCAACCAAATCTTCCAGCGTCGAAATTGCAGCTTTATGGCGCAATAAACTTTTGGGGGACATCACAATAAGAGGCTTACGGTAGGTTCTTATCACCTGCCTGCGTAATAAGTGAAAAATCTGTGCCGGAGTCGAAGGGATACAGACTTGCATATTCTGATCAGCACATAATTGTAGATAGCGTTCCAGACGGGCCGATGAATGTTCAGGCCCTTGTCCTTCCATGCCATGAGGTAAGAGCATGACCAACCCGGATAAGCGGCCCCATTTACTTTCTCCCGAGCTAATAAACTGGTCGATTAATACCTGGGCACCATTGGCAAAATCACCATACTGAGCTTCCCAGATAGTTAATGTTTCAGGCATGGTAGAGCTGTACCCATATTCAAAGCCTAAAACGCCGGCTTCGGAAAGAATCGAGTCAAAAACCTGTGCATGACCTTGCTTAATATCCAGGTGCTTTACAGGGATATACGATTCGCCATTGATTTGATTATGCAAAATAATATGTCGGTGGAAAAATGTACCACGACCGACATCCTGGCCAACTAAGCGGACATTGTATTGATCCATTAACAAGGTTGCATACGCCATATTCTCAGCAAAACCCCAATCCAGTGGCATTGCTCCTGCCGCCATTTTACGTCGGTTGTCCATGATTTTAACGACCCGGGGGTGCAATTCAAATCCCGGGGGCAAACGATGCGACTGGTTGTTACAAAAGCGGATCCGTTCTAAAGGAACTCTAGTATCACAAGCTATGTCCCATTGCTGGCCGACATATTTATCCCATTGCTTGGAGTAGGAATAGTGGGAGTCAATAATAGGCCGTGATACCGGTTTTCCGGCATTTAGCAAGTCTTGGTAAGACTGATCAATCTCCTGTACCTGTTGTTCGCTTAAAACCTCCTGTTCCACAAGTTTTGCTGCATAAAGTGTGCAGGTAGTGGGCAGCGCATTGATCTTTTTGTACATCATTGGTTGCGTGGTCGACGGCTCATCGGCTTCATTATGCCCCCGGCGACGATAGCAAATTAGATCGATAACCACATCTTTATTAAATTCAGCACGGTAATCAATTGCCAGTTGGGTAACAAAGAGCACAGCTTCCGGATCGTCGCCATTGACATGGAACACTGGCGCTTGAATCATATTCGCAACATCGGTGCAATACAGAGTCGAGCGGGCATCGAATGGATCGCTAGTGGTAAAGCCAATCTGATTGTTAATCACAATATGGATGGTGCCACCTGTTGCAAAAGCACGGGTTTGTGCCATATTCAAGGTTTCCATGACAATGCCTTGCCCGGCAAATGCCGCATCGCCATGAATAAGAATTGGGATGACGGTATTGGTGCTATCTTTTCCGTATCTATCCTGACGCGCTTTAACGGTTCCTTCGACAACCGGGTTTATAATCTCTAAATGCGATGGGTTGAATGCCATGGTGACATGAGCTACGCCGCCATCAGTCTGCATATTCGAGGAGAAACCCATATGATATTTGACATCACCGGTAATTACGCCCCGATCAGAGGTTGCAGTGCCTTTAAATTCACTAAAAAGTTGTGCCGGACTTTTGCCTAAAATATTAATCAGAACATTTAAGCGCCCCCGGTGTGCCATACCGATAACCAGTTCTTTGGTATCATATTTGCCCGAGCGCTGAATAATCTCATCCAGAATAGGGATAAGACACTCACCGCCCTCCAGAGAAAAACGTTTCTGGCCGACAAAGTTACGATGCAGGTATTTTTCTATGCCTTCTGCTGCAGTGAGTTGTTTTAATAACCAGATTCTTTTTTTATCATCAATATTTTCCCCTGGCTTTGATCCTTCCAGGCGGTTTTTGATCCAGCGCTTAATGTCAGCGTCAAATATATGCATATATTCAGTGCCGACGTTGCCGCAATAAATTTCTTTAAGCGTGCTGATGATGTCTTTTAAGGGTAAACGGCCTACGCCATATAAGGTGCCAGTATCAAATAAGGTATCCAAATCGGGCTCTGATAAACCATAATAATTGGGATCCAGATCAGGTACGTTGCGGTGGATTTTACCTAGCGGATTATTGGTCGCCATCTCATGACCATGAGAGCGGTAATGATTAATCAGCCGTGCGACTGCGGATTGTTTTTTAACACTCTCTTCTGTAAAACCCTGTAGTTCAGCGATACGCGATGGGGTAGACGTAGCAAGGAGGGCAAAACGTTCTACCACAGGACTGTGAGCGATATCACGCCTATCTGATGTTTGTGGTAATTGGGCGAATTTTTCTCGCCAGGTGTTTTCAACCGAATAGGGGTTTTCCAGGAACTGTTCGTATAGGTCTTCTATATAAGGTGCATTACTTCCATATAAAGCAGAGGTATCTTGAAAAAATTTAAGCAAGTCACTCATGAATAAATCCAGTTTATAGTACAAGTTACGGTATGTTCAGCTGTAAACTGTATATTACCAAGAAAGTTTAACTTGGTGAAAGGCTTAGTGAATTAAATTTGCCAGGGGGGAACTTTAATGCCTGGCAAATGCTTTTAAAACGATCTGAATTTTTTTTTAAAGCCTGTAGGGCGTGGCTTTAGCCCGCTAACATGGCATAATAATGAAGTTTACTATAGTGGGTGGGTGGTTGTAATAGCAGCGTAGCTACTCGCATGGCTAGTCGCTAAATAAAGGTTTTCTAGGTTTAAATAACTCCTAATTTTAATATTAATGAATAGTTCCAACAGACAATGGCAATTCTGGGTTGATCGGGGCGGTACCTTTACTGATATTGTTGCCTGCAAACCGAATGGTCAATTAATCAGTCACAAACTACTTTCAGATAATCCTGAACAATATCTAGATGCTGCCTTGCAAGGGATTAAGGAGCTGCTGAAACAGGATGTAAGTCTGTCAATTAATGAAATTTCTACTGTGAAAATGGGTACTACAGTAGGGACTAACGCCTTATTAGAGCGGCAGGGCGAGCCCACTATTTTATTAATTACTCAAGGATTTAAAGACTGTTTGCGCATTGCTTATCAGAATCGCCCTGATATTTTTGCCTTGAATATTCAATTACCAGAAATGCTCTATCAGAAAGTGATAGAAATTGAGGAAAGGCTGAATGTACAAGGTGAAGTTCTCACTCCTCTTAATAAGACCTTGGCGGAACAGCAATTACAGGTTTTGTATCAACAAGGGTTTCGGTCCATAGCAATTGTCTTAATGCATGCTTGGAATTATCCAACGCATGAACAGCAATTAGCGGCACTGGCTGAGAAGATAGGCTTTACTCAGATTTCAGTTTCGCATCAAGTCAGTCCGTTCATTAAAATTGTTAGTCGCGGTGATACCACCGTGGTCGATGCGTATTTATCTCCCTTATTAAGACGCTATGTAGCACAGGTGAGTCAGGGCTTGCAGCAGTATGTACAGAAGTCTAGCAATAAACCTCAGTTATTATTTATGCAATCCAATGGTGGATTAACTGATGCCAATAGTTTTCAAGGTAAGGACAGTATTTTATCCGGACCTGCCGGAGGAATAGTCGGCGCGATAGCTACAGCAGAACAGGCAGGCTTTAATAAAATCATTGCTTTTGATATGGGCGGCACCTCGACTGATGTTGCACACTATGCTGGTGAATTAGAGCGTAGCTTTGAAACCGAAGTTGCTGGAGTACGAATGCGTGTGCCGATGATGAATATTCATACCGTAGCGGCAGGCGGTGGATCGATGTTATTTTTTGATGGCATGCGTTACCGGGTTGGTCCTGATTCTGCCGGTGCCAATCCAGGGCCTGCCAGTTATCGAAAAGGTGGGCCTTTAACGATCACCGATGCAAATTTGATGCTAGGGAAATTACCCGTATTCCCCACTGTATTTGGCGAACATGCTAATTTATCATTAGATAGAGCTAAAGTAGAACAGTTGTTTGCTGAATTGTCAGTCCAGATACAAGGTGCCACGGGTGAGCAGAAAAGTCCCCAGCAGATCGCGGAAGGCTTTATCAGTATCGCTATTGAAAATATGGCCAATGCGATAAAGAAGATTTCGTTACGACAAGGCTATAACGTTGCTGAATATACCTTGTGTTGTTACGGTGCGGCAGGTGGACAGCACGCCTGTAAAGTGGCTGATCGACTAGGCATGCAACGCGTGATGCTGCATCGATTTGCCGGGGTTCTATCGGCTTATGGAATGGGGCTTGCTGATTTCAGACTATTAAAAGATAAGGCTCTGGAGCTGCCTTTCGATAAGCTGAGCTATACCCAGTTGCAAGATTTGTTTGCAGAGTTGCAACAACAAGGGAAAACAGATATGTACACGCAATCGCCTAAGCAACAATCTTTACAGTTTGTGGCTACGGTGCATCTACGATATTTGGGGACAGATACTGCGTTAGTGGTCGCTTTTGTCGATAAGCCAGCCATGTTGAGCGCATTTGAACAAGCCTATCGCAAGCAGTTTGGATTTGTTTATCAAGATAAACCACTAATTATTGAGTCCCTAAGCCTGGAAGTCATTGCTAAAAATGCAACTCTGGAGCAACCCGCGCATGTGCAGCATAAGTTACAACAGAAAAATGCCATCGCTTTTATGCAGACGCAGATGTTCAGTAATAATGCTTATCACGAAACACCTGTGTATCAACGTTCTGAACTTGCGATGGGGCAGGTTGTTAAGGGTACCGCGATTATTATAGAAGCTACCGCAACTACGGTTATTGAACCGGACTGGCAGGCACAAGTGAGTGAGCAGGGAAACCTGATCTTAACCCGTTTGTGTCCAGTAAAAAGGCAGCTAGCTATCGGTACTTCGGTGGATCCGGTGATGTTAGAAATTTTTAACAAGCTATTTATGTCGATTGCTGAGCAAATGGGCTTTGTACTGCAAAATACTGCTTACTCGGTCAATATCAAAGAGCGCCTGGATTTTTCCTGCGCCTTGTTTAATGCTCAAGGTGAACTGATTGCCAATGCACCGCATATTCCAGTGCACCTAGGGTCTATGGGTGAAAGTGTTTTATCTCTAGTGAACAACCAGGCTATTAAAATTGAACCCGGCGACGTGTATTTGCTAAATTCACCCTATCATGGAGGTACGCACTTGCCTGATATTACCGTTGTCACTGCTGTTTTTGATCAGCAGCAATTATTGTTCTTTGTCGCGTCAAGAGGGCATCATGCAGATGTCGGCGGGATTAGTCCAGGCTCCATGCCTGCAAATAGCCTGAGTATCACTGAAGAAGGGCTACTGAGTGCGGGCATGAAAATCGTCAGCAAAGGAGAATTTCTGGAGCAGAAAGTGCGTGAGTGGTTAACTGACAGCGACTATCCAGCGCGTAACGTAGAGCAGAATATTGCTGACTTACAAGCTCAAATAGCGGCAAATAATAAAGGCCAACTAGAGCTGGACAAGATGGTTGCACATTACTCGTTGGCAACAGTACTTAGCTATATGCAGCATGTGCAAAATAACGCTGCGGAATCGGTGCGCCTGATATTGACCACATTAGAAAATGGTAGCTTTGAAACAATAATGGATAGCGGCGCAAAAATAGTCGTGTCTATAGCTATTGATCAACAACAAAGAACGGCAATAATCGATTTTAGCGGGACGAGTACGCAATTACCTGGTAACTTTAATGCGCCAGCCGCCGTTTGCAAAGCCGCAGTCTTATATGTCTTTCGTACCTTGGTTAAAGATGATATACCGTTAAATGCTGGCTGTCTGCAGCCTTTAAAAATCATTATTCCAGAGCATTCAATGTTGAGCCCCGAATACCCGGCTGCCGTCGTGGCAGGTAATGTGGAAACCTCGCAATACATCGTCGATTGCCTGTATGGTGCATTAGGCGTGTTAGCCAGTTCACAGGGAACCATGAATAACCTGAGCTTTGGTAATCAAGACTATCAATATTATGAGACCATTTGTGGCGGTGCTGGTGCAAGTGCTGATTTTGACGGCTGTGATGCCGTGCATACACATATGACTAACTCTAGAATCACCGATCCGGAAATATTGGAATGGCGTTTTCCCGTCATACTGGATCAATTCTGCATACGCAAAAATAGTGGTGGCGCAGGAAAACATCACGGTGGAAATGGTGTGATTCGGAAAATCACATTTTTAAGTCCCATGACCGTAAGCATTTTATCCAGTCATCGTTTAAGGCCTGGCTTCGGTTTACAGGGTGGGCTAGCGGGTAGTACAGGCCAAAATACAGTGCAGCGTTTTAACGGCGAAGTTATCAAATTAGCCGGTTGTGCAGAAATCAATATACAGTCAGGCGACAGCTTAATCATTGAAACACCAGGCGGTGGGGGTTTTGGATATATGGAAAAGGAATAGGGCGTAATTGATTGGAGGCTCAGTACGAAATCTATAGTAATGGTGATACATCAATACTAATATCATTTTCTAACTGAAGGTTCCTAGTTTTTATTGCATACTAACATCAGCAACTACTAATTCAATAGGAGATCACCCGAACCTAACATAGGTGTGTTGTTCTTATCAGACTTTCTGTTTTATCTTACAAAAACAACAGGTTAATGCTGAATTAGTCATATTTTACTGTCTAATAAAGCACCTTAACCTATTGATTGTAATAATAAAATATCCCATTCATATTTATTTTCGTGATATTTTACTCCTGCTCCAAAATCATTTTTCCGGTACTGATTTAGGCCGTGAACGAGCTTCTTTGTTCGTTTACACTCTTTTATCTATTATTGTCCCTTTCACACCGTCGATGACGTCTAATCTATGGTGCTGCCTTGATACGCTATTTGGGTTTGAGATCAAGAACAAGCGTTTTTAAATACAGAGACTATGCACTTATTATACGAATTCAGGAGCACTGAAAATTAGCAGTTGCATAAATGTAGAGCGTGGCTCTAGCCCGCTAATAATGAGCTATCGAAAAACCAATGAGATTGAGGAAGTATTCAGTGTAGGCTTGGTTGAGCTTGCGAAATCCAGAATTAATAAGTTGGTTTCGTCTTTTGTTGGGTTTAATTCTTCAGCCCATTCTACATTATATGATTAGTTTTAATTTGGTGCGTGAATAGACCAGATATAGTCAACCACCAGATCCAGATCTTCAGGGCTGAGGATTTTATTCTTGCCAAACGGAGGCATACTGGATTGTGCGTTGAATGCGCTAGCATCCCAGATAATGGCTCTGAGTTGTTCTTTGTCTGGGTACTTTTGCCGCATATTAACCAGGGCAGGGCCAATATTACCTGGGTCCTCACCCTCTTCGATAATATGGCAGGCGAGGCAATTTCCCTTGCTGCGCTGAAAACTTATTTTTTTACCTTTTGTCAGGCGTTGTTGCGTTGGTGCAGTAGTGCATGCAGCAAGAGAGTAGCTGAACAGTAGCAATATAAGTATTTTCATTTGAATAATGCCTGATAAGCCAGAGTAGATTGGTAGGGTGTTGTTGTAAAAATTCCGTCAATAACCGCCAATAGATCAGCGCCTGCATTGAGTAATTCAGAGCCATTTTCGGGCAATATGCCGCCAATTGCTACAACAGGAATATTGATGCAGGTTTTGGCTTGTTGTAAGCACGATAGTTGTGCAGGAGCAGCCAAGGGTTTAGATCTAGAAGGGAAAAAACGCCCAAAGGCGACATAATCAGCCGAGTGCTGCTGTGCCTGTAATGCCAGTTCCACACTGTTATAGCAGGAAACGCCTACAATTGCCTGATGACCTAATTGTTCGCGTGCATAGCTGAGCAAGCCATCTTCCTTCCCTATATGCACGCCATCAGCGCCTATCTGTTTAGCCAGGGCGATATTATCATTAATAATCAGCGGAATATTAGCTGCGTGACAGAGCTCTTTTAACGCCCCCGCTAAATGGTTTGCATCGACTGGGTGTTTATCTCGGTATTGTAATATTTGTATGCCGGCCTTGATTGCTGCACTGACATCGATAATGATTTGTTCTGCAGTCTTGTTTTCAGTTTTAGTGATGGCGTAAAGGCCTGATTGAGGAAAATCCATGCTTAAGAATAGTTAGTCATGGTCTTGCATCCAGAACAGCCGATTAGGAATATGTTGCCCTTTGCCAGGACGATATGCGGCATGTAAGCTATTCCAGGTATATTCCTGTGCTTCTTGTACGCAAGTTTCAACTTTTAAGTCATAAGCCATCAATGCCGCAATACTTGCTGCTAGAGTACAGCCAGAGCCATGATAACTATGCGGCAATCTATCCCAGTTGTAAGTTTCTATGCAAGTACCTTTATGGAATAGTTGATTACTAACCGCTTTACTGTGCTCATGCGTCCCGGTAATCAATACATATTTGCATCCTAATGCTAATAGTTTTGTGCCGGATAATTGCAGGTCATCAGACTTTGCCAACTGACGTGCCTCTATGCTGTTGGGTGTAAGGATCGTGGTACGAGGTAGTAGTAATTCGATTATAGACTCAAGTAGTGCACCATTAGCTAGTGCTGTACCGCCACCAGTCGCAAGAACAGGGTCTAAGATCACTGGTAATGTAGGGTGGTCGCTTAAAATTGTACTGATTGCTCTTGCAGTTTCTACATGACCTATTAAGCCAATTTTAATAGCTTTTACAGGTAAATCCTCTAGAATGGTGCGCGCCTGTGAAATAATTTCGGCAGCCGGTTGAGGCCGCATTTTTTTGACATTGCTGGTATCTTGATCAGTTAAAGCAGTAATAATATTTGCAGCATGACATTGATGGCTAACGATGGTTTCAATATCAGCCTGAATGCCAGCGCCTCCGCTAGGATCATGACCTGAGAAACAAAGGACAACCGGTTTAGTTGCTGGTGCCATAATTAATTTGATTTATCATAAAGAAAAGATATTGCTATTTAACCAGAAAGTTCTATACAAGTCCGTATTAATTACTAGCTAGTTACTGTTTTTCGGTTGTAAAGACGGAAAGGAACCCTTAGGGATATATAAAATTACTCAACTCAGGTTTGATGCAGAAGAGATATTCAGGCGAGAAAATCCGGTTGTTAGTGAGGTGATGTTACTTACAATGGATGAAGAGAACAGTGCGCTTACGCGACAGCCGAACAAGAAATGATTGATGTCTGTGCTGAGTTGAATGCTTATGCTATTCGTATCCGCGACAAGTTGGTGGATGATTTAGCCACTAGTTATTTAGAAAGCTTGGTGCAATTCGGGGGCTACTAACAATAATAGCCAAACACAGCGCATTTTTGGTTGACGCGCTGCAAATAGGGTGACTGATTACAAACTATTATATAAATTCAGGTACTGCTGCGCACTTTGTTGCCAGGAAAAATCTTTACGCATGGCATTTTTTTGTATCTGCTGCCAGCTTCTTTTGTTGGTATAGAGCAGGATCGCTCGCTTGATTGTTTCCAGCATTGCTCCAGCAGTAGGTTCCTCAAAGACAAAACCAGATGCTGTTTTGTCTTTGATTGTATCAGGCATTGCATCGACAACAGTATCTGTCAATCCTCCAGTTTTTCTAACAATCGGTAGCGTTCCATAACGCTGGCTGTACAGTTGATTGAGTCCGCAGGGCTCGAAACGAGACGGCATCAAGAACATATCCGATCCGGCTTCTATCATATGTGCCAGATCTTCATTATAGCCAATCGATACCGAGATTTTATCAGGATATAAGTAGCTCAAATTTTTAAGTCGGTGCTCAAAGCCTTTTTCGCCAGAACCTAATAAGACAAATTGTACTGGATAATTGATTAGTTCATCTAGACAGTCTATGACTAGGTCAATACCCTTTTGATCAACTAGTCGACCAATAAGACCAATCAGAGGTGTGGCAGGTTCTTCGGGAAGTGAAAAATGCTGTTGTAATGCCGCCTTATTCCCTGCTTTTTTAGCCAGGCTATCTATGCCATAGTTCTGCGCGATACGAGGATCTGTTTCAGGGTTCCACACCTCTACATCTATGCCGTTGATAATACCATTGAGTTCATGGTGGCGGTGGTGTAACAAACCTTCCAGGCCATAACCATAGTCGGCGGTCTGAATCTCTAATGCATAGGTCGGACTTACTGTTGTTATGTGGTCGGCACAGGCGATGCCTCCTTTGATAAAGGAAAGTAAGTCATGAAACTCCAATGCCCCCGGGTTCCATAACTGCCCCGGTAAATTCAGCTCGATGTAGGTTGCTTCAGGAAACAAACCTTGATAAGCCATATTATGTATTGTAAATACGGTAGACGGACGATGAGGCTCTAAAGTTAATAAGGCAGGAACCAGACCACTTTGCCAGTCATTGCAATGTGCGATGTCGGCTTTCCAGTCCAGGTGTGCGCGGTTTTGCGAGACCTCGACTGCAATACGGCAAAATAAAGAGAAACGCGCTGCACTATTCTCCCAGGCATTGCCAAATTCGTCGGTGTAAGGATTGCCAGGAGTATCAAAATATTCAGGACAATCGACTAGCCATACGATGACACCACTCCCGGGTAATCGAGTTTCTAAAATATTGACATCTCGATTATTCACCCGCAGAGTGCAGCGATATTCTACCTCTTGCTCAAGTTTAAGTGCCTGATACTTAGGCATGAGGATACGAACTTCTTGCCCTAGTTCGGCTAAGGCAATAGGCAGGCTTCCTGCCACATCAGCGAGCCCTCCCGTTTTAATGAGAGGGTGCACTTCACTACTAATAAAAAGTATCTTTTTCATGACTACAGTTTAAATACAATGCCTGCTAATGGCGGGATAGTGATATTAATGGATTGGCTTTGACCCATCCACGGTGTTTCTTCAGACTGCACCTGACTGTTACCTGAGTTACTGCCTGCATAATACCGTGAATCAGAATTAAATATTTCCATGTATATCCCTGGCTCAGGCACACCAATACGGTAGTTTTCACGAGGCACAGGCGTGAAATTTAAAATGACCACTAAGGTTTCGTTCTCGGTTTTACGCAAGTAGCTGATAATTGATTGCTCTACATCATGGCAGTCAATCCATTCAAAACCCTTATTGTCAAAGTCATGCTGAAAAAGAGCTGGGTGCTGAACATACAGATGGTTTAAATCTTTGACCAGGGCGTGCATACCCCGGTGAAAAGAGTAATCCATAATATACCAGTCTAGTGCCTGATTAAAATTCCATTCAGAACCTTGCGCGAATTCACAGCCCATAAACAGCAATTTTTTACCTGGGTAAGTGAACATGAAGGTATACAGTAGGCGTAAATTAGCAAACTTTTGCCATTCATCACCAGGCATTTTACTTAGCATGGATCCTTTGCCGTGCACGACCTCGTCATGTGAAAAAGGCAGAACAAAATTTTCGGTAAATGCATACAGCATGCCGAATGTCAGTTGATCATGATGATGCTGGCGATGCACTGGGTCTTGTTGCATATAAGCTAGCATATCGTGCATCCAGCCCATATTCCATTTCATGGAAAAGCCTAAGCCTCCGGTCCAGGTAGGTCGTGTGACTTGTGGCCATGATGTCGATTCTTCAGCAATCACCACGGTGCCGGGGTGCTGCTCATGTGTGACTGTATTCAGTTCACGTAAAAAATCGATAGCTTCCAGGTTTTCATTACCACCATATATATTCGGCAACCAGTCATTTTCTTCTCGCGAATAATCCAGATAAAGCATGGAGGCTACCGCATCGACACGTAAGCCATCGAGATGGAATTCTTCTATCCAGAAATAAGCGCTAGATAACAAGAAGTTTTTTACTTCATTGCGGCTGTAATTATAAATTAAGGTGCCCCAGTCACGGTGCTCACCTTTGCGCGGGTCTTCGTGCTCATACAGTGCAGTGCCATCAAATTTGGCGAGGGCAAAGTCATCTTTGGGGAAATGTGCCGGCACCCAGTCAAGCAAGACACCGATATTATGACGATGACAATAATCAACAAAATAGCGAAAATCATCGGCATTACCATGACGGCTTGAAGGTGCGAAATACCCTGTGGCCTGGTAACCCCAGGAGGCGTCCAGTGGGTGTTCGGTGATGGGTAATAACTCTATATGGGTAAAGCCCATATCGTGCACATAATCGACTAATTGGTGAGCCAGGTCATGATAACTCAAAAAGTTCCCCTGGTTATCGCGGCGCCATGACCCCAGATGAACTTCATAAATTGACATGGCTTCAGAAAGCCAATCGTGCTTAAGGCGTTTGTCGATCCACTTTTTGTCTTGCCAAGCGTAGGCTTCTTCATTAACAACGCGTGAAGCAGTTTGTGGGCGAAATTCAAATTGTTGGCCGTAAGGGTCAGTTTTTACATTAATTTGCTGGCTGTCACGGTTAAGAATTTCAAATTTATATAAACAGCCTGCGTTTAATCCGGGAATAAATAGTTCCCAGATACCACTGCTACCTAAGACACGCATAGGGTGGCATCGGCCGTCCCAGTTGTTAAATTCGGTTACTACGCTCACTCGTCCAGCGGCGGGCGCCCAGACTGTAAATAACACACCTTGGATGCCTTCAATTGTATGTAAATGAGCACCTAACTTTTTATAAATATGCCAGTGTCTGCCCTCGCCAAATAAATGCTGATCGAATTCAGGTAATTGGGTGTCAAAAGAGTAAGGGTCATATTGTTCGTAATAGTGCCCCGATTTATCGGTAATCTCAAAGCGGTAATAGCGTTCTAGTGTTTTTGGTACATTATCGGTTCGAAAGAAATCTGATCCAGTAATGCGTTGCATCGCCACTTTCTGGCCGACAATGCTGACTGTTTCAGCATTAGGTAAATAGGCGGTTATTGTTGTTTTGGCTTTATCTGTATGTCGTCCTAACACCGAAAAAGGGTCGTGATGCTTAGCTTCAGCTATTTTTATTAAATCAGAATCAAGCGGATTTATTTTTTTTGCTGGCTTGTTCATGTTGCATTGCCTCAATGTGATAGAATCATATTTATGAAATAATAGTAACAAATAAAAGACCAAAAGTAATAGCCTATTTAATATAAAGAGGATATCTATGTCAAATTCAGAGCCACAACATCGCGACCGGTTTGTTAGTCATTTAACACGTAATGCTATTGCATTGATCTTAGCAGGAGGGAGAGGGTCTCGGTTAAAGAATATGACCGATTGGCGCGCTAAACCTGCCGTCCCGTTTGGGGGTAAGTTCCGGATTATCGATTTTCCTTTATCCAATTGTATCAACTCAGGTATACGTAAAATAGGGGTCTTAACCCAGTATAAATCGGACTCTCTGATTCGACACTTGCAACAAGGCTGGGGGTTTATGCGTGGTGAATTTGGCGAGTATGTCGATATCATGCCTGCACAGCAGCGCTTAAGTGATGAATCCTGGTATCAAGGAACGGCAGATGCTATTTATCAGAATATTGACATTTTGCGTGTCCGCGCGCCTGATCATATTATAATTCTTGCCGGAGATCATATTTACAAAATGGACTATGGCGCGATGTTAGCCGACCATGTGGAACAAAAAGCCGATTTGACGATCGGTTGTCTGGAAGTGTCTATAGAAGAAGCCAAAGAATTTGGAGTGATGCACGTCGATGAAAACAGGCGTGTTAAAGCGTTTGTAGAAAAGCCAGATAATCCACCAACCATGCCAGGTAAAGATGACAGGTCTTTAGCTTCGATGGGGATTTATATTTTTAATACTAAGTTTTTATTTGATCAGTTATTAATTGATGCTGAAACAGAGGGGTCTACCCATGATTTTGGCCATGATATTATTCCAGCGGTGATAGAAACCCATAATGTTAATGCTTACCCATTTTTGGATTTGCAAAGTGGCCAGCAAAGCTACTGGCGTGATGTGGGTACTATAGATGCTTACTGGTCTGCCAATATGGAATTGATTGGTGTTAAACCCGATCTAAATTTATATGATCAAAGTTGGCCTATCTGGACTCATCAGGTACAAGCGCCCCCAGCTAAATTCGTTTTTGATGATGATGATAGAAGAGGCGAGGCGATTGACTCTATGGTATCGGGTGGTTGTGTTATCTCCGGTGCTACGATCCGGCATTCACTAGTTTTTTCACAAGTACGGGTTAATTCATATTCTACCGTGACGGATTCGTTACTATTACCGGAAGTGAATATCGGTAGACATTGCCGTATTAAAAAGGCGATTATTGAAAAAGGCTGTCAAATTCCTGAAGGAACAGTGATCGGTGAAAACCGGGCAGATGATGAAAAGCGTTTTCTGGTCAGTCCGAAGGGTGTTGTCCTGATAACACCCGATATGATTGGTCAGAAAAGGCACTATGTTAAAGAGTAAAAAAATCAAGCTGGTATTTGTTGGCATGTGCACCAATCCGAGTATCGGGATCGGCAAACAGGCAAATTTCAAGGCTATGTCACCGTTAAGTATTGAAAATCACCAAGAGCGGAATGTAACAATTTCTCAGGTGTTAAATTTTGTTTT
>DUBW01000058.1 GCA_012960135.1 Methyloprofundus sp. | reverse complement strand
ATTTAATTGAGGAACTCGACAGCCTTGGTGTAGGTACTTACAATCTAAGCAATATACTGACTTTCGTACTTCTCAGAATTCCAGGGCATATTTATGATATCGCCCCCGTCGCAGTCTTAATCGGGATGATGATTAGCTTAGGGGCATTAGGGCGTAGCTCTGAACTCACAATCATGCGCGTCAGTGGCTTATCAATCACATCGTTAGGCTTAACGCTGATTAAAGTTGGTTTGCTACTGACCATCACCACCTTTGTAGTCGGCGAATTCATCACACCCGTCACTGAAAAAGCAGCGCAACGCATGCGAGTTCAATCAACAGAAGGTGTCATAGCGCAAAACTTTAAATCTGGCCTATGGGTTAAAGACAACAAAAGTTTTATTAATGTCAGAACCGTTTTACCAAATGCCACATTATTAAATGTTAACATTTATGAGTTTGATGAAAACTTCAAACTACAAACGATTAGCACTGCAGATACAGCGAGCCACCTAGATGGCCGCTGGAAACTAACCGATGTCATACAAACAACCATTATCGAAGCTGAACAAGTAGACCAAAAGCATGCTGAAACGAAGTTCTTTAGCAAGGCTAACTGGGATTCAGGCATTCACCCAGAGCTACTCGACATCTTACTTGTTGACCCCGAAAGAATGTCTGCATGGAACTTATATGGATTTATCACACACCTCGCCAATAACAAACAAGAAACCACCCGTTATGATGTGGCGCTTTGGACAAAAGTAATTTATCCTCTCGCGTGTATTGTAATGGTTATTTTAGCTTTGCCATTTGGATTTTTACAGCAACGCAGTACTAGCACTAGCGCGAAAATATTTATCGGCATTTTACTTGGCATCACCTATCAAATTATGAACCGGGTTTTTATTCACCTGGGCGTCCTTAACGATTGGCCGCCTTTATTGAGCGCTATCACCCCTACGATTCTATTCTTAATCACTGGGTTAAGCCTTCTTTGCAAGATTGAACGACGTTAGTGCTGCTACTATTTACCCGCTTTAATAAAATGCGTTTTTAGCATTCTGTCGTGCAAAAACAAATGCTCTTTATCAACTAAAGCCCATAGATAACCGAGACCAAACACCAATAAAGAAATCGATGCTAACACGTATCTGATTGCTGCCTGAGAAGTGCATAGCGTTGCGCCATCTGAATCAACTAGCCGAATCTTCCAAGCCTGTGCCGCGAGTGTTTGCCCTGTTCGCATCCAACAAATTATAAAATATGTACCTGTCATCACCCATAAGAAAAGCTGCAAACATAGATGCTTTAGTGCCGTGTCTTCTTGCCCAAACAAACCCAAAAAAATAGCTGTACACAGTAGCCAAATAGCCACGAGCGATAACAACTCATACAGACAAGCTGCTAAGCACTTTAGCAAGCTAACATCATAGTGCATCGATTTTATCCAAAGCCTTCATTCAAAACAGTTGTAAAAAATCCCCACTAAACTATGTGGGCTTTTTATTAATACGAATCAATAACAGACTACTTTAACTCAGGTACGATGAATATCAATAAATAATCTCTTTAAATTTACAATACCCTTATTTATGGGCCTTGTATTTGAAATGATAATCTAAAGACACTTAAATTAGTCTAAACAAGCAATCTAAATAGAGTTATAGTAACCTCTGTTAGATGCCTAATTAAGGGTACCGCTTGGCTACCTATTCTTTAATCTCACATACAATAAGCGATATGAAAAAAAGAGATAGCCAGCTATACGAAATCAATGCGATAGGCATCATTCCTTGTGCGGCACAAGTAGCCTCTCCCAACCAAGATGACAGGCCTAATCAATGCGATGTTGATAGTGCTGCGATTGATATGGTCGTGATTCACAACATCAGCCTGCCGCCAAAACAGTACGGTGGTAATGGGATAACAGAACTATTCACGAATCAACTTAACCCTGATGAGCATCCATACTACGCTGATATTTATACGGCGAAAGTCTCTTCGCATTTTCTCATTCGTCGTGATGGTGCGCTGATTCAGTTTGTTCCCTGTGCGAAACGCGCTTGGCATGCTGGTATTTCTAAATGGAAAAACCGTGAACGATGTAACGATTTCTCTATAGGAATAGAGCTTGAAGGGTGTGACTTTGAAGAATTTGAAGCTGTACAATACAAAGTACTTAATGCACTATTACAATCATTGAAAAGCACCTACCCTATTCAATATGTCGTTGGACATTCAGACATTGCGCCAGGTCGTAAAACAGACCCAGGGCCTTTTTTTAACTGGAGCAAGGTTGCTGAAAAACAGATTAATTAATCTGAATACGCTTTAGGCATAAAGCACTATTAATACTATTTATTTTTTGCAATGCGCTGTTTTTACATACTTGCGGCAATAATGATACTGACACTAAAAGTGTTGGCAATAAACGTGATGCTAGAACCCCCCTTGATCGCCGTAGCTACTGTTAAAAGCCAAACTATCGAAATCACACAAAGTGCCGCTGGTTCACTTCAGGTCGAGTTACTTTTTAATGGCTAGCCCTGACAACTTCGCCAAATATTGCAAAGTGAGCCCACTGACTTTAGGTTTCAAAATCGGGGAGTCAGCAGGGAAATCTTGAAATTCGCCTGTACACTCATACCCCAAACGTTCAAAAAATTTAATCAGTTCAGTCCTATGAGAAATGACTGTCATATGGAAACCCGCCACACGCCATTCACGTTTGGTCATCGTTTCGGCAGCGGTAATG
>DUBW01000057.1 GCA_012960135.1 Methyloprofundus sp. | reverse complement strand
TTTCATGACTTTCTCCTGTATTACATGTACTAAATTAACTTATACTCCCTTGATTCAGAAAATTCCACACTTAACGGTGACATAGCCTAAGATTTTGAGTCGGTTTGATTTGAGAGTGCGTCAATAAGAGCGCAGTGTTGAGTAGATTGATTTTGCTGACAGCCTTTAACCAGGTCATCAAGGGCATTACGCAGTGCATTTAGATCATTTAATTGATCATCAATTTGCTGAAGTTTTTGCTCAGCCAGTTTTTGTACATCCTGGCAGTGTTCATTATCCAGTGATAGTAATTCTAAAATTTCTTTTAAAGTAAAACCCGCTTGCTGGGCACGCTTTATAAAACGAAGTCTGGAAATTGCTTCGGATGGATAATGCCGGTAACCCGTTGCGGGTTTATCGGGTTCCACCAATAACCCTTTCCGCTGATAATAACGAATGGTTTCAATGGTTACACTGGCTTCTTTGGCTAATTTACCGATGGTTAGCTGCATTTTTAATACATGGTTTTGTGATGATGTGTAATGAAATTATATCAAAGTATCATTCAATATCTGCGCCCTCAAAGAATAGAAATTGGACACATCGAATGCAAAACTTGTTTTTGCACTTCATCCTGTCATTAGCCAATATTGAATACTACCAATTCAAAACGACGTAGTACTGAAATTCATCATCACGGATTAACAATAATATCTGTATATCTTTGCTACTTTTTTTTATCAGACGTTTAAATTCTACTGCATTGCTCACTTTGTGACGATCAACCTGCAAAATAACAGCCCCTGCTTTTATACCTGCCATGGCTGCAATTGAACCTGCTTGTACCTGAGTTACCACCACTCCGGAACCTTGCTTGACATTAAACTGTTCTGCCAGTTGTGCAGTAATCGACTGTACTGTCAGGCCAATCTCCTGAGAGCAAATGGACTGAGACTGTTAAAGCCCAAAAACAAATTTAAAAATATTAATCAGATTGCTTATTATTCCATCCAAAATAAGTGCTGCACTAGCCTAATCGCATCATTTTGGCTTCCGTATTAAAGTACTCTTCTAATTCATCTTGAAATCTATATGTCAGACTTTTTGTCGTTTCAATAACCGTTCTGCTGATTTGGCTCATTTGTTTTGCCACCTGAATACATTCAGATGCAAAGTTATCTGTACTGATAATACGATTAACCAGCCCTAATTCCAGTGTCTCTTCTGCAGTTATCGTATCTGCATCAAAAGCAAATCTATCGCTTTACTCTCGCCAACATACCGAGGCAGGAAAAAGCCGAGCCCACCGGAGGGATGAAGACCATATTTCCTATGTGCTAGTTTGAATTGCATTGCTTCTGTTACAAAACGAAAATCTGCAGATAATGTTTCACCAAAAAAAGGCGTTACCACGTCGCCTTGTAAGCAATCGATAATAATCTTTTTTGAAGCAATACGTCGTTTAACGGGGAGTCGCTATTTTTGCGAAAGCTTGTTTTGGGCATCCCAGCCCAAGCAAGCGGCAAAAACTTAACGCGACCGCTAATGCCTTCGGCCACTACCATCGTAAATTCGGCGCTGGCTTCGTAACACTCCCTCAAATGACTGGACGGCGTTTCGGAATGCCTTTTAGGGACTACTAGCCCTCGCGTTCGCTCTCCATGGCTGGCAGCGATAGAAACGCCGTTATAGTCTTTTTGTGCAAAAAGGGAGATTGCTAAGGATAAGATTCTTTCTTTAGTATTTAAATTATTTTTCATCTACTTCAGACAACACTTCACGATAATCACTGGGGCGATAATCTTGAAACCACTCTGCCAGTTTACTTTTCTTACGCCACGGATTAATCCCCATATCTTTTAATAACTCATCAATATAATGCACCATGTGCAATTTAACCACGGTAGAGCGACTTGATATATCGGGCATAAAACTTCGTTTCCATTGCTTCATCTCGTCAATATTAGCTAACATTTCATCACGTTCAGGTAATTGAAATTTGCCTTTCAGAAGTTCAGCTAACCAAACACTGGCAATATGGGAAGTTAAGGAATTAGAAAAGGTCGCCGCTCTGCCAATAAAAGCCATATTGCTTAAATCAGGGTGAATAATATGGCGATAAAGGTAAACACCGTCTTTTTCTTGATATTTATTAAAAACTTTGGGCATAAAAGAGGTATTGGGTTTATAACCAGTACCAAATATAAGCGTATCACATGCTAACTCTTCGCCATTTTCAAGTAATACACCATTTTCGGTATAACTTTTAATGCAGGTACGATGGGTTTTTATTGTGCCGTTTTCAATCAACTTGTAAAACTCATTTCTCGGTACAAATCCTAAATTAAAAATACCCGTTTTCATGGGCTCATCAGGCAGTAAATTGCATTTTTTCAATGGAAATTGAAACTTAATTAAGCTTTCACTGATTTTCCAAAAAGCAGAAATAACCCAAGGGAAATATTGATGTAATCTTTTTGTCCATTTACCTACATGCTGATAAGGTGGCAAAAAGACATTGGCAAATCGTGACATAAATCACGATTAACATCTAATAGATTTAAAAGTTTCAGTGGAATTGGCCAATGTGTGCGCCGATAAACCAAATGCACCTCTTTAGAAAATTTGGCAGCTTCGCCTGCAACATCTAAGGCACTTTTACCAAAGCCGACCACAACCACTTTGGAGTGAGTAATTAATGAAGGGGATTTGTATTCATTAGTATGTAATATCTGACCTTTAAATTTTTCTTTATGAGGAAATTCAGGGATATAAGGGTCAAAATAAAGTCCTGTAGCACCACGACAAAATCATAGGTTTTAGTAGCTTTCTTCCCTGTTTTGTCATTGTTTATTTGAATATTCCATTGACCATTCGTCTGTTGTTCTAGCTCGGTAACGCAAGTATTAAAACTAATTTTATTATAGACATTATAGTCTTTGGCGTAGTTCTCAAAATAAGCCTGTAACTCAGCTCCATTAGGGATACGCGGGAATGAGTCAGGGATAGGATAATCTGAGATTTCATACCAAGACTTGGGCGTTTGCAATCCCAAAGAATGATAACCATCAACCCAGATTCCCCCCGACTTTTTCACAGCGTTCAATCAGTTCACATTCAAACCCTGCTTGTTGTAATAAACGGGCAGCCGCTAATCCTGAAACACCTGCTCCAATAATACCAATAGTTTTTATTTTATTTTCTTTCATATCAGTTCACTTTATTTTCCATTCGTAAGGTTAAAATCTTCGCCTTTCAAGCGAATAGATTTATCTCAAATTTTATACTAACTTTGATGCAGCTAATAAAGAGGGTCTTAAAAATAGAGTTTGTTATTGGGGCGCAGTGCTTTAGCCTGCATTACTTTGTAAAAAAGCAGGCTAAAGCACTGCGCCCCGAAGTAACAGGGCTATTCGCCCTGTATCCCGACCGGTGATTTTAGGATAGTTGTCGCCAAGCCCTCAAACCCACCCGTCTTTTAGCGGGTGGTTGTTTAGTTATTTGGTATAACTAAAAAAATCATAACTTATCTTCTGTTGGTGTAATTTTAAAAAACAAGGCATAAAACACAGGTACAGCAATTAAGGTCAATAGTGTGGCGAAAGCCAACCCCCCCATAATCGTGACGGCCATACTGGCAAAAAAAGCATCATTAATTAAAGGTAACATCCCCAAAATCGTTGTCCCTGATGCTAAAAATACAGGACGGATACGACTGACACTGGCATGAATAATCGCATCATAATGGTCTTTATCTTCTGCAATCTGGGTATCAATTTCATCCACCAAAACAATCGCATTTTTCATTAACATGCCCGATAAGCTTAATAGCCCCAGTAAGGCCATAAAGCTAAACGGGGTATCTGTAACAAGTAAACCGATAACGACACCACATACTGACATAGGGACAACCAGCCAGATGATCAATGGTTGGCGCACTTTACCAAACAATAAAATACTGATTATCAACATGACTAACATGCTGACAGGTAGTTTGGAGTTTAAGGCTGTCTGTGCATCTCGTGAAGTTTCATATTCGCCACCCCATACCATTTTATAGCCAGCGGGTAATTCGATGGCTTCAATCTGCTCTATAATCAATTTATTAGCGGAATCAGCGGTTAAACCTAGTGCTGGTTCTGCTTGGGCAGTCAGCGTGCGTACTCGATTACGACGATGAATCAATACGTCTTCACTGATGGTTTCAACTCGGTCAATCACTTGTGTAATAGGCACAAATGTTTGGGTCATCGCACTAAAAACTAGGCGGTCATTAAGACGGCTTGGATCGTGACGTTCCACATCTGGAGGTCTGGCGACAATAGGAATGAGTTTGTCATTTTCACGATAAGTGCTAGCCTGTACACCGGTGGTTGCAAACTGTAAACTCAAAGCCACTTCATTGAGACCAATACCCGCTATTCTTGCGCGTTCAGCATTAAAAATGGGGATTAATACTGGCTCTTTTTGACGCCAGTTGGTGCGCACATCAATTAATCCCTCATTTGCTGCCATAATAGCGGTTGCTTGACTACCTAGCTGGCGCAATATGGCAGGATCTGAACCTGAAAAACGGGCTTCAATTTTAGCCGCTACCGCGGAACCAAAGACTAATCGCTCTGTGCGAATCTCTGCATTTGGATAAGCAGCACTCAGCTCTTGTTTTAGTTCCGCTGCCAACGCATCTATTCCCTGCTTATCGGTTACGCGGACAATAAATTGGCCGTATGAATGGTTCGGCTGTTCTGGGTTGTAAGTCAGCATATAACGACTTGCACCTCGACCGATAAAGCCAGCAACCGAAACCACATCCTTTTTAGCACGAATTAAATCATCAATTTCTGCCATATCATGGGCGGTCGTGCGAATGTCTGCTCCTTCTGGTAGCTGATAGTTAATATAAAACAGCGGCGTATTAGAATACGGAAAGAACTCTTGCTTAACGGAGCCAAAGCCAGCGAAACATGCAATAGTAAGCAGCACGAGCACAATCACAGTCAACACGCGAGCATGTAATACTCCTTTAAGCACTGCCTGGTAAGCTTTATACACTGGGCCAGCATAAGGGTCAGTTTCAGTTTCTGCCGTTTTTACTTTAAGAAACAGGTAGCCTAGAAGTGGCGTAACCGTAATCGCTAATACCCAGCTTAATAACAAGGAAAAGCAGATCACGGCAAATAGGGAGAACAAAAATTCTCCCGTAATATCATCTGATAAGCCGATACCCGAAAAAGCCATAATACCGATCACTGTTGCCCCTAATAAAGGGATTTGGGTACGGTCTGTGGCTTGACATGCCGCTGCTTTAGCCTGCATTCCGCGCTGCATATTAATCAGCATGCCTTCCGCGACAACAATGGCATTATCGACCATCATCCCCATGGCAATAATTAGCGCACCAAGGGAGATACGCTCCATATCAATACCAAACAGGCTCATAAACAACAAAGTACCCAAGACTGTGAGTAATAAGGTAGCACCCACAATAAGTCCAATATGCCAGCCCATCATCAAACATAAGACCAAAATAACAATCGCTACCGAGACCATAAGATTATTAATAAAGCTACTAATGGATTCATCGACCACTTTATGTTGCTCGTAAATCGGGCTAATCTCAACACCTAAGGGAATACGTGACTTGAGTTCTTCCAGGCGCGCTTCAACTGCCTGGCCTACAGTGACAATATTAGCATCAGATAAACCTGAAACTGCGAGAGTAAACGCTTCAGAACCATTGAAATGTATCAGGTGATCGGGTATTTCTGTCGGTTCCCGACGAATATTGGCAATATCAATCAGGCTAATCTGTTCGGTAGTGCCGGGCTTACCGATGCGTAAATTTTCAATATGAGCTAGAGAATCAAAGCCTTCACCCGAGGCGATACGAATCCGTCGGCCATCCAGTGTAACCGCACCCGCATCAGTTATCGTATTTTCAGATTGAATAATGGCCAGAATTTGTTGCGTCGATAAACCTAAGCGGGTGATTCTGTCGCTGGAAATTTCGATATAAATAGTTTCAGTGCGTTCCCCTGCCGTTTCAACTTTCGCCACATTTGGTACAGTTAATAGCTCGCGGCGCAAAAAGGTGGAGATGTCCAGAATTTCCTTAGTGGAAAATCCAGGGGCTGTCACCGCATAGAAAATGCCGTAAACATCCCCAAAATCATCATTGACAACGGAGGGGCGAGTACCTTCTGGCAAATCTTTTTGTGCATCACTGACTCTACGGCGCAATTCATCCCAAACCTGTGGCATGGTATGCTTATCGTAAGTATCTTTAATCTCAACCGTAATTTCGGATACGCCCGGTTTTGATTTTGAGGTAATCTTTTTTATCTGTGGTAATTGCTGTATTCTGGATTCCAGTAACTCAGTCACTTCCTGCTCGACTTCAAGCGCTGCTGCCCCTGGATAAGTCGTGACGACTAAGGCTTGTTTAATGGTAAACGCAGGGTCTTCCAGCCGGCCTACACTGTCCAATCCCCATAAGCCACCAATAAAACAGAGTAGAACCAGTAACCAGGTATTAACGGGGCGTTCAATGGCACTACGTGCAATTTCTAAACTCATGATTCAACCTTTAAAATGAAACAAAACGGCGCACAGTCATGCCTTCACGTAGTAAATGCGCTCCAGCAGTTACGATTTGATCATCCTTTTGCAGGCCTGATAACACTGGTATTTTGTGTTTTTTGATAGTACCCAGAACGATACTTCGAGAGGCAACTGTTTTGCTTTGTGGGTCAAAAATCCAGACGCGAGGGGCACCTTGCTCATCGTAGTCAATGGCTGATACAGGAATAGCAAATTGTGCTGCTTCCGTGCTTTCATTTTTGCTGATAATCACCACAACAGTCATGCCTGGTAACACATGTTGATTATTTTCCCTAGCTAAGCCAAAAACGACTTCAAACGTTTGCGCCACACTACCCGCCTCGGTGATATGCTCTCGATAACTGAGTGGAAAGCGTTGTTTGGGTCGGTCCTTAAAGATGGCCACCGCATTAAAGTCAGCCGTCTGCCCTAATAATTTAACCATATGCTCAGGGATATTAATGCGAACACGTAACTCGGTTAAATCTTGCACCCGTACTATCGGCTGATAAACTCCCACATTGGTATAGTTATCAATTAAACGTTGACTCACTAACGCATCAAAAGGAGCTGTGATGCGTGTGTAGGCCAGGTTTCTTTGAGCTGTACTCAATGCAACCTGGCTTAATTTATAGGTTGTTTCCGCTTGATCCAGCATGGCTTTAGGTAAAGAGCCAGATTTTAAAAGGTTACGTTTGCGTGTCACATCCAGCTTAGACAGATTAAACTGTGCTTTAGTTTGCTCCAGGACTAATTGATAATCATGTTTATCTAAAGCAGCAATCAGCTTACCTTTAGCAATGAGAAGGCCTTCCTGAGCAGGCAAATCAATCAGGCGGCCAGAAACTTGAAAGGATAAATCGATGGTGCTTACAGCATCGATACGTCCTACAAAACGCCGTTGCAGCAAAGTATTATTCGCCGATACTGTTTCAACACGAACAGTGCGTATGGGTTGTCTGGGTATGTCTACGCTATTGTCACAGGCAGATATCAAGAGCATTAGCGCTAATCCAGATATCCATTTAATGAAACAAATACTGGATTTTTTTGCTGGCATTTTAATCATATAATTGTCATGTTGCTAACCTTTTTAGTGAGTAAGGTTTGTTTGAAAGAAATGACTTATTTTTTGTCTGCTAGACTATCCGCAATACCCGCTGCCTGTATTTTTTCCAGGCGACCATTTTTAGATAGATCATGGTGTAAATCAGTTAAAATTTTAGTGGCTGATTCCCCAACCGATGAACCACTATTCTGTAAGTGTTCCAGTAATCCGACCAGTGTTTCCCCTGTTTTGTCTTTACCTTTATGAGCCACTTCACTCAAGGTATCAAAGAACAAGCTTTCCAGGTCTTGTAGATCATTCAACGCCCGTTTTAAATCATGATCGGAAAAATCCTGTAGATTACCACTTGCTTCTTCGATGGCTAATTTTGAGACTTCAGCCACTTGGCCTAATGCTGCATCAATTCCCGTGACAACCTGCTCAAGTGCTTCGGTATTTTTATCGAATTGGCTGTTACTTCCTTCGCTCGCTCCTTCAAGCACGGAATGAAGTGTTTGTTTGATGGCTTCTGGGTCTAGCTCGCCTTCTTTAAGGGCTTGAATAACAAGTTGACGAATATCTTTTTGAATGTCATCACTTTGAATGACCGTTTCACGAGCGGTTTCCTGGATATTTTGTGTTGCTGTAGTTGTCATGAATTTTCTCCAATGAATAAATTATAATGAATATGTACAAACACTTATAAAGCTCCCAATGCACGGCGTAAATTTAGCTTCGCCATCACTGTGTCATAACGTGCATTGTTGTAGTTATTATGGGTGGTTACTCGTAAATCCTCAGCATCAAGTACTTCGGTATGTGAGGATAGACCTTGTTGATAGCGTTCGGTACTGACTTTTAGATTTTCATCCGCTTGTGCGATTGCACTTTGAGCCACTTCGGTGCGCTTTAGTGTTTCCTGAACATCCAGCCATGATTGCCGAACCTGTAATTGAATTTGACTGATTAAGTCGTTGCGTTGAGATTGTAATGCCATGGCCTGTTGGCTCATCGCCTTACTACGATGGCGTGTCGAACCGTCATATATTTTCCATTCCAATGTGGCATTGGCCATCCACATGCCTTCATGGACCTGATAGCGGTTTTGTTGATATTGATATCCGCCATTAATATTGACTTGTGGCCATAAGCTCGCATCTTCACTCGCTGCCTGTTGTTCCAGTGCATGTGCTTGTAACGCCAAGGCACTAAGCTCAGGGCGCTGTGACAATGCCTGCTGACTCAGCTCAGTTAAAGTACCTCGTAGGGCATCAGGAAACTGTTCAACAAGATCAACCTCAGTGGATAAATCACGATAAAGCAGTTGATTAAAATGTGCTTTAGCAATATTTAACTGATTATCTTTACGAATCACATCCTGCTGTGCATTACTTAATTCTACCTGGGAGGCTAATAAGTCATTACGCGCTACCATGCCTTGTTGATATAGATTTGTCACATCTTTGACGTGCGCATTGAGGCTATTTACATGGTTCTGTGCGACAAGCAGTCCTTTTTCTGCGCGAAAAATAGCAATAAAGGCATCGGCTACCTGCAATTTAATATTTAATGCGGTTGTAACCTCATTATGCCGCATTGCAACTTTGGCCGCTTCCGCCGCTTCAATACTGTGGCTAATACGGCCACTGGTAAAAACCGGCATACTTACAATCGCCTGAGCATTTGCACTGCCTGCCTGACTGGCGGCAAATTCTGCAGGTTGTCCATTCACCTCAGTTTGTATCGCAGGCGTTTCACTAAATTGTGTATAACCCGTACTGACATAGAGTTGTGGCAAGCGCTGTCCTTGTGCAGCATATAGCTGTTGCTCAGACGCTTCGCTATTTGCTTTGGCCGCAAGTATGCGTTGATTTTGGCTAAGCGCTTCGGCAAAAGCCTGTTCCAGAGTTTCTGCTGCAATCACTGGCTTAGCGAATATAAGCGCAATGATTAATAGGCTATTTTTATTAATGAGCATAGATAAAACCTTGACTATAAAAAGCAACGACCTGATTAATGTGAGTCTTTTTTTCTTCAACTGAAGGCGGTGCTTTAATACCTAACAAACATTGAAAATGTAACTCGCCTTTTAATAAACTTAAAAATGCATCAGCGGCAAAAGCGGGGGATACAATGTTGATATGATCAAGTTTGTTAATGTTGATTAAATAGTGTTCTAACTGACTCAGTAAATCTTTAGGAGCACCTTCGTAGAGTAGTCGACCTAACTCAGGAAAATCACGGCACTCGGAAATGACTAAACGATAAATGGCAAGTGCCTCTTCGGTAAAAATTAAATCAACAAAGGCTGTCGCTATATTTGTTAGATTGTTTTCCACGCTACCTGAATCTAGCAAGGCTTCATCCATCGTTTGAAATAGAGAATCACATAACTCATCAATCACTGCTGTGAACAAGGCGTTTTTACTATCAAAGTACTTGTACAGCGTTGCTTTGGAAACAGGCGCAGCCTGGGCGATTTTATCCATACTGACTGTACTAAAGCCATGCTTAAGGAACATAGTGGTTGCCCCTCTGATAATGTCCTTTCGTTTTGAATCACTAGGTTTTGCAGTCATTTTTTAAGCAGAAAAAGGATAGTTAAAAGTAGTTTAAATATAAACTAAACTGTTTAGTTTAGCAATGATTTAAAGAGTTTGTTTGTACGATATTTATGGGAAGAGCTGAACATGTGGAGTACAAAAACATGTTTTTGCACTCCATTCTACAATTAAGAAATATTAAAAATACTGCTGTAAGTCATACCATAATTTAAGTTGACCGATCGTTCCATAATGAATTATGATGACTCTGTTTGGGAGTGGATTAAATATGAATATCTATAACAAGGAGTAAACTTTTTTCGTACTTTTAAAGTTATGGTGTATAAAAACAATAAAATAACCAAGGCTCATACTGGATATTATTGTTTAACTCACTCCTCTTAATCAGAAAACTATTTATGGCCAGATCTAAAGCATTTAACGAAGAAGAGGTTCTGGATAAGGCTGTGGCCGTGTTTTGGACTAAAGGTTATGAAGCGACGTCTATGCAAGACCTTGTTGAGGCTATGGGCATTCAGCGAGGCAGTCTTTATGCTACCTTCGGCAGCAAACAGCAACTGTTTTTACAAGCGCTGGAACGTTATGGCAAAGTTGTGGTTAAGCAATTTCTGGATATTCTGGAGAGTAAGCCATCTGCCATCGAGTCGATAGATGCATTTTTTGCTCAGTTGGTCGAACATTTACTAACCGCAGGACCTTTGCGTAGTTGCCTGGTAACTAATTCTGCGATTGAGCGAGGCTTGAGAGATGCGGAGACTAAGCAACAAGTCTTACATCTACTGAATGCACTGGATAAAGGGTTTTACAACACTTTAGCAAGAGCGCAAAAAGATGGCGAAATATCTACGCAGCTGGATTTAAATAAGCTTGCCAGCTTTTTAACTAGCAGTATGCAGGGCTTGCTAGTAATGGGAAAAGTCTGTTCAGAAAGGTCTGTACTTGAAGGTATTAATCAAGTGACTTTATCAATTATTAAATAAAAAAAACGAGGAATATTATGACAACCTATGCAGTGAAACGTAGCCTACCAGGTATTAGCATGGAGGAATTAGGGGCTGCTCAAAAAGCAGCTATAGATACTAGCAATGAATTCACTGAACAGGGAACTGAAGTTAAATATATACGTTCAAACTTCTTTCCGGACGATTCTTCTTGCACTTGTCTATTTGAAGCCATAGATAAAGATGCGGTCAAAGCAGTTAATGAAAAAGCGGGGATTCCTTTTGATGAAATTAGCGAAGTCTTGGATCTCGTCCCTTAATTTAAGTACTGTTTATAACAGGATTTTTTACCAAACAATGAGCAGTCGTTCCACTGGAGATAATAAAAATGATTTATGCCGCACCGAATACAACAGATAGTAAAGTCGACTTTAAACCGCGTTATGGCAATTTTATCGGGGGTGATTGGGTTCCTCCTGTTAAAGGTGAGTATTTTGAAAATAAAAGCCCGGTTAATGGCCAGGTATTTTGTGAAATTCCCCGTTCTACCGCAGAAGATATAGAACTGGCATTAGACGCAGCGCATCAGGCAAAAGATGCCTGGGGGAAAACATCGGTAACTGCAAGATCGAATATTTTATTAAAGATTGCAGATCGTATTGACGCAAACCTGGAAAAGCTAGCGGTTGCGGACACCTGGGATAACGGCAAAGCGGTACGTGAAACACTAGCGGCAGACGTGCCTTTATGTGCAGATCACTTCCGTTACTATGCCGGTTGCATGCGCGCTCAGGAAGGCTCTATTGGTGAGATCGATGAAAACACAGTGGCCTACCATTTTCATGAACCACTGGGCGTTGTTGGGCAAATTATTCCGTGGAACTTTCCTTTACTGATGGCTTGCTGGAAATTAGCGCCTGCTCTGGTTGCCGGAAACTGTGTGGTGATGAAGCCTGCTGAGCAAACGCCTGCGTCCATTTTGATCTTAATGGAAGTTATCGGCGACTTATTGCCTGCCGGAGTGCTGAATATTGTGAATGGCTTTGGTGCTGAGGCAGGTCAGGCATTGGCAACGAGCAAACGTATTGCCAAAATTGCCTTCACTGGATCGACACCGGTAGGCGAGCATATTTTAAAATGTGCTGCTGAAAATATTATTCCGTCTACTGTTGAGCTGGGCGGTAAATCACCCAATATTTTCTTTGAGGACGTATTAGATCAGGAAGATGAATTTGTCAGTAAATGTATAGAGGGTGCAGTACTCGCCTTTTTTAATCAGGGAGAAGTGTGTACTTGTCCATCAAGATTATTAGTTCAAGAATCTATTTATGACGCATTTATAGAAAAAGTGATCGCACGTGCAGAGAAAATTAAGCGAGGGAATCCGCTTGATACTGAAACCATGGTCGGTGCCCAGGCATCAAAAGAACAGCACGATAAAATATTGAGTTATGTCGAGATTGGTAAACAAGAAGGCGCTAAACTATTAATGGGCGGCAAGGTTGCTGAGCTTGGAGAGGGGCTAGATGAAGGCTATTATATTCAGCCGACTGTAATGCAGGGGCATAATAAAATGCGTATCTTTCAGGAAGAGATTTTTGGCCCCTTTATTTCAGTCACCACCTTTAAAGATGAAGCGGAAGCTTTGGCCATTGCCAATGATACCGAATTTGGCTTAGGCGCAGGTCTATGGACGCGTGATATGAATCGTTCTTATCGTATGGGCCGTGGTATACAAGCCGGCCGTGTATGGACGAACTGTTACCATCACTATCCTGCTCATGCGGCTTTTGGTGGCTATAAGAAATCAGGTATCGGGCGTGAAACACATAAGATGATGCTAGACCATTACCAGCAAACCAAGAATATGTTGGTGAGTTATGATATTAACCCTCTGGGTTTTTTCTAGAAGTTTATTACAGTAAGGCGGCTTTTAAAGTCGCCTTTTTTTGTTCTTATTTTCGTATTCATCATTCGTTATTAATTTAAGCCGCTATCCATACTCATGACTGAACATCACACCTACGAACATCAAACTTACCCTGTAAAAGAAAGCATTGCTCAAAAAGCACATATTAATAATGAGCAATATTTAGCTTTATATAAGCAATCGATTGAAAAACCTGAAATATTTTGGGCAGAGCAGGCGGAGAGTTTTTTAGATTGGCATCAGCCCTGGGATAAGGTCATGGATTATGACTACCTCAAAGGTGACATCAAATGGTTTGAAGGGGGTAAACTAAATGTAAGTGTTAACTGCTTGGATCGACATTTAGCAAAGCAAGGTGATCAAGTCGCGTTGATTTGGGAGGGAGACGACCCTGCCAATGATAAAAAAATGACCTACCGGGAATTGCATAGCGAAGTCTGTCGATTTGCTAACGTCTTAAAAGCACAAGGCATTAAGAAAGGCGATCGGGTCTGTATTTATTTGCCGATGATTATTGAAGCGGCGGCTGTGATCCTCGCCTGTACACGAATCGGCGCTGTACATTCAATCGTGTTTGGAGGTTTTTCCGCGGAAGCCTTAAAAGACCGGATTAATGACTCTGACTGTAAGTTAGTTGTCTGTGCCGATGAAGGCTATCGCGGCGGAAAGTTGATCCCTATTAAAGCAGCGGTTGATAAGGCTATAGAAAATTGCCCTTGCATACAAAGTGTTATCGTTATTAAAAACAGTGGTAATACCATTAAATGGAATGATAAAAGTGATGTCTGGTATCACGAGGCAATGTCATGGGTATCGATAGAGTGTGAACCAGAATGGATGGATGCAGAAGATCCGCTGTTTATCTTATATACTTCAGGCTCTACAGGAACTCCAAAGGGGTTAGTACACACCACTGGAGGGTATTTGCTGTATGCCGCTATGACCCATAAATATATCTTTGACTATCAAGAGGGTGAAATCTATTGGTGTACCGCTGATATAGGTTGGATTACAGGTCATACTTATATGATTTATGGGCCTCTATGTAATGGCGCGACAACGTTGATATTTGAAGGTGTGCCAACATACCCGGATGCCAGTCGTTTCTGGCAAGTTATCGATAAGCATCAGGTTAATATATTTTATACCGCACCAACAGCACTCCGCGCCTTGATGGCGGTGGGAGATCAATATTTAGAGATGACCCAGCGTAGTAGTTTGCGTATTTTGGCATCAGTCGGTGAACCAATCAATCCAGAAGCATGGGAGTGGTACTATAAGCAGGTAGGCAAGGAAAACTGTCCGATTATGGATACTTGGTGGCAGACAGAAACAGGCGGTATTTTAATTACCCCATTACCGGGCGCAACAGAATTACTACCGAGTTCGGCAACGCGACCATTTTTTGGCATTAAGCCGGCTATTTTAAGTAATGAAGGCGAAGTGATAGATGATGGTTCTGAAGGTGTTCTGGTGATAGAACTTCCTTGGCCTGGACAGGCACGAACCATCTATGGCGATCACCCGCGTTTTATTGATACTTATTTCAAAAATTATCCTGGTTATTATTTTTCAGGTGACGGCGCGCGCTGTGATGAACGTGGATATTACTGGATAACGGGTCGAGTAGATGATGTCATTAATGTTTCCGGTCATCGTATGGGTACCGCAGAAGTTGAAAGTGCAATTGATGAACATCCGCTAGTTGCTGAAGCAGCAGTCGTCGGTTATCCACACGATATCAAAGGGCAGGGGATTTATGCCTATGTCATTCTACATGTCGGAACCGAAGGCAGTGACCAGCTTAGAAAAGAATTAGTTGCGTTAGTACGTTCAGTGATTGGACCTATTGCTTCGCCTGACTTTATTCAGTGGTCAATCGACTTGCCAAAGACGCGCTCTGGAAAAATTATGCGTAGGATTCTACGCAAGATAGCCGCGAATGAAATCGATAGTCTGGGAGATACTTCAACCCTGGCTGACCCGAGTGTTGTGGAAAGCATTATTAGCAATCGTTTTAATAAGTAGTCGGGGAATTTATTTACACAACGCGCATGGAATAAGTGTCACAAATGACAAACGAGGTCTTCAGCCTCGCTTGTCATTTGCGGGGCTAAAGCACCCACTTCGAGTTTAACGTTTATAGATTTTTTTTCGGGCATGACAAAAGCCCAGTGACCTAAGCTCTAAGTACGTCTCACATAATATCTATATAGCTTCCAGTGAAAACGGTCTTGATAAAGTTGAGTCTAACTTCGACAAATAGAATTAGCAAAAAATACTATGCATTACCATGGAATAACCAAGAAAATAATTGAACGTCCTCTGCTGGGAAGAGATGCCGGGATATCTGAGAAAAATAAAATACTCAAACGGATTTATCTGGCACGTGGTATTAAATCAGATACAGAATTACAACGTGGTCTAGCACAGCTCCCTTCGCCCTGGTTATTAACCGGCATGGAGGAAATGGTATTGTATTTAATCAATGCAATTGAGCAGCAAAAGAAAATTGTGATCGTTGCAGACTTTGATGCCGATGGCGCAACCAGCTGTACAGTAGCGATTAAAGGATTGCAGTTGTTAGGCGCTGACAATGTTGATTTCATCGTTCCTAACCGCTTTGAATATGGCTATGGATTAACCCCTGAAATTGTTGAATTAGTCATCGCCAAGCAGGCAGAAGTTCTGGTCACGGTAGACAATGGTATTTCCAGTCTGGCCGGTGTGCAAGTTGCAAAACAAGCGGGCATACAAGTGCTGGTGACTGATCATCATTTACCTGGCGAGCAGCTACCCGATGCGGATGCTATTGTTAACCCCAACTTGCCCGATGATGAATTTCCAAGTCGCTCGCTGGCAGGTGTGGGGGTCATATTTTATGTCTTGCTGGCCATGCGTAGTCGCATGCGTGAGCAGGGCTGGTTTATTACTCACAACACAGTCGAACCGAGTTTAGCCCAATTACTGGATCTGGTTGCTCTGGGCACCGTTGCCGATGTAGTAGCTCTGGATCAGGTTAATCGCATCCTGGTGCATCAGGGCTTGTTGCGCATCAGGTCCGCTAAAGGCCATGCCGGCATAAAAGCGCTAGTAGCAGTATCCGGGCGCAACTTAGCTGCTTTAGGCTCTTCCGATTTAGGCTTTGCTATCGGTCCAAGACTCAATGCCGCAGGACGTATGGATGATATGAGTGTGGGTATTCAATGCCTATTATCAGACGATGCTGTAAAGGCTAAACAACTAGCACAGCAAATGGATGAATTAAATATCGACCGGCGTGAAGTCGAAGGACAAATGAAGCAGGAAGCCATGCGCTTATTAAAGGATATGAATATTCTGGATAAACAACATTTGACCGCAGGCGTGTGTATTTACAACGAAGACTGGCATCAGGGTGTAATTGGTATTCTGGCATCACGGATTAAAGACCGCTTAAACCGCCCCGTCATCGCTTTTGCCAATGCAGGGGGCGGTGAAATTAAAGGCTCGGGTCGTTCTATTCCTGGGGTTCATATTCGTGATGTACTCAGTGATATTGCTGTTGCCCATCCCAAGGTCTTAACAAAATTTGGTGGACACGCTATGGCTGCGGGTTTAAGTATACAATTGCATGATTACCCGGTATTTATGCTCGCGTTTGATAAGGCAGTAGAACAGCGCCTGGTTGATGTCGATTTGGATCAAAAAGTCTATACTGATGGCGAACTCACAGAAACCGAGATGACCATCGGATTTTGTGAGCTGTTAAAAAACGCAGGACCCTGGGGACAGGAATTTCCAGAACCTTTATTTCATGGAATTTTTGATGTCGTACAATCACGGATTGTCGGCCAGCAACATTTGAAACTGGTATTACGCAAACCAGATAGCGAGTTACTAATTGATGCGATCGCTTTTTTTGTGGAGCGGCCTGAATACTGGTTAGGTATACGCCAGGTTAATATCGCTTATAAGTTAGATATTAATGAATACAATGGCCAGCGTAATATCCAGTTTATTATCGATTATATAGAAAAGCTGGCGTAGACTAGGCTTCTTTGAACTTGTGTCAATTGGTTTCCAGTTACTTATGATTTCAGGTAATTTGGATTTGACCTGATAATCTAACGCTGTATTGATTGTCTTACCTATTTCTTACTGCGAGTGCTTTGGATAAATACCACAAAATGATCTAGTAAAGGGCAAGTTGTAATTCCTAAGGCTATACGTATGGCTCATCACTGGGAAGCAGGGCAAGACTTAATCGTTATAAATACCAGAAACGGGGTGCTACTTAAGCCCAAAATACCTTTTCAAGAATCCTCTCTTGAAGAAGTTGCTTCTTGCCTAGAACACCAAGGCAAGAAAAAAACACTTGATGATATGGAGCAAGCGATAAAGCAGTGAGCAATGGAGTACTTAAGTGATTGCAGTTGATACCAATATAACAGATAGGCGTTTTATCTAGGATGATAAAATGCAATATAAGCAAAGTCTAGAGATATTTTCAAACTGATAATCTCCCTGTTGACTTAATGCCTATACACGGCTAGTTTAATTTTCAGCGTTTAAGATCTGGTTTAAAAGAGACTGTAAATAAATTTGTGTAAGTGTCTATCATTAACTTCAAATAAGAAGAGGATAGATCAACATGAATAGAAAAGAACTC
>DUBW01000056.1 GCA_012960135.1 Methyloprofundus sp. | reverse complement strand
ATATTCCTGCCCTGCCTTGGAAATATTTAACCATAAAGCAGGGTCGTAATTTAACTTTTCTATTGCCTCTATCCATTGGTCTGGCGTTTTAGCAATCAAGGTTTCTACGCCATCTCTTAATCCAATACCCTCAGCAGCTACAGGTGACAGAATAGTTGGAATTCCATAAGCCAGCGCACCTAATACTTTACCTTTAATGCCTGCCCCACTTTGTAAAGGGGCTATAAATATTTTATTTTCATTATAAACTTGATCAATCACCTCAACATACCCTTGCATATTAACCGTATCGTTAGCTAGATCGATTAATTTTTTAGGCAACTGACTACCATAAACATTGAATTGAATTTCCGGGTGCTTATCCTTCAAGCCTGGCATGACATTAGCGATAAAGTACTCAACCGCTTCCACATTTGGCGGATGTCCATACCCCCCGAGAAAGGATATATTTTTTCTGGTTTTAAAACCTGGCATTTTTCTTTTTGGAACATCAACCACCCAGGGGCATCTAGCTAATTTAATAGACTTAAGTGTGTCATTATGTGACTCAATTACAGCATGTTCTGAGCTATTATAAGATAAGACTAGGTCTACTTTTTTTATCACCTTCATTTCATCTTCTTTAGTTTTATTCGCTACTTTTAACATTTTCTTTGAAGCTTGATAGACCGATGAGCGCAATTCACGTAAAAAATGTAAATCAGCATTATTAAAAATAATCTTGGCCTGGGGAGCATAAAGCCGACAGGCATCAATATATTTCTCTGCAACACTGTAACGAGTAATATAAATCAAATCGAACTCACACCCTCGCTGCTCAATAATATCGACAACATTCCTAAAAAAGGGGGCGTATAAACATTCTATACCAGTTCTTTGCATGTTTTCCGTATAGTGCCCTAAAAATGTCATATCATTTGGAACAAATGTACATTTTATACCTAAAGATTGCAGTAACTTCATTTCTATTAATGCGGCGTAACTACCTGCATTTTTATCTGGCTGGGGTGGCTCTGCATCAATAACCAAGGCTCTATAAATAATGTTTCTATCTTTAATAAGGTCTTTCTGATGATTTATATCACCATTGTGAATGCATGATTTACCCCACCGACTTTTAAATTTTTTAGCATTGGCAAGCTGGTATTGTTTTATCCCTTTTTCTACATCTACACCATTGCTTACTCCTTCATAATGTATAAGTTGACAAAAAGGGGTGTAAATCACCTGAAGACCTTTCTCTCTTACTCGAAATGCCAAATCGGTGTCTTCATAATAGGCTGGCTTATATATTTCATCAAAGCCACCTAATTCTTGCCATAACTTCTTTTCCAGCATAATGCAGGCTCCGCTAATATAATCTACTTGTCGAGTATAATTATATTGAGGTAAGTTAGGATTGGATTTATTTCCATAATTGCTTGGTATTCCTGACTTCCCAACTATTCCACCAGCTTCTTGCAGGGTTCCATCAGGATACAGTAACTTGCCCCCTACTAAACCAGCTTTATCATTTGCTTTAAAAACATACAACAGCTCATCTAACCAGGCAGAAAAAACTTCAGTATCATTATTTAAAAAAACAACATATTCGCCTTTTGCTTGCTTTGCCCCCGCATTACAACTCTCAACAAAACCTTTATTTGTATCATTTCTAATATATTCAATGCCTTTAATAATTTCTGCTATTTCTATGGTTTGGTCATTCGAACAATCATCAACAATAATAATCTCATATGAAACCAAAACATTCGCAAGATGAATACTCGCAAGGCAATTATAAGTTACTGAAAAATTATTAAAAACCGGTATGATTATAGAAACTTTTGGTTTAGAAACTGCGCTAAAGGAAATTTCCTTAAATTGCTTATCAGAATTAAATATTCCTATTTTAACTTGATTATAATTATCTAAAATTGACTGAAATTCAGTGATGAGCTCAGTAGCATCTTTTGATAATTTTTTGCTTATCTCTTTATTAACAATGTTTTCTAATTGTTGAATAACATTTTCATATCTTAAGTTTGCGTAAGGCAACCAATGGTTTCTAACATGGCTCTGACAGTTTTCTTGTAAAACTGTGCCTGGCGTTTCGATAGAGGGCAGTATCAATGCCGTAGAATGGAGTAAAATATTTTCCTCTAAAGACCATATTTCAAACCTGTGCACTTTATCATCGAATAATGCATCCGAAATTTGCAGAACGTATCCATGTTTTTCACTTTCGGAACCGCTGATATTGGCTGTTGCCTGTACAAGGCCTTGGTTATTTTCTCTAAGTTCAACGGTTACCGCTTTATCTAGATTATCCGGGTAATAACTCCAACCTTTAATTACCCCCCCAATAATACTGTCAATACGGCCGTGAATTATTTTTTTTTCTACCTGAACCTGCAATGGTTTTAAGAAAAAAACTGCATTATTAACGAGAACCTGAGGCGTAACCTCTTGCTCTCCAGAAATCAAAAAAAATTCATCGGGAAGTTTAATTCGAAACCCATGACTGCCGCCACCAATACCCGCTTCGGCTAAATCCGCACGCACTAGATCTGCAAGCCCTGTTGCTATCTTTTGTTTATTTACTATTAAATTTACCGTTAATTTTAATTTAGGTTGACTCTTATCCCAAACCCAACCTATAGCTTCCATTCCTTCTATACGCTCAAAAAAACCTTGGACTTGATAAGTATCTTGTTTATTATCCACTTCAGTACCTAATATCTTGGGGTTGGGCAAGATTGCTTATTTTTAGCAACCCTACATTTATTTTTAAATCGTGAGTATGACTTAAATCATGATTATTAATTACTTTTTTCAATGGATTTTAATTGATAACTACGAGCATTTGTCTTGGTAATATTACATGTACCTTTTTGACTATCCAAATCATATACCCAAAGTGCAGCAAGCGGTATTCTGCCATTTTTCATAACTGCCAGTAACTTCTTAAACTCTCCAGATGCTTTTGATAGCGATATACCGGCGCCATTACACAAACCAAACTCACCTATAAATACTGGTTTTCTTTCAGTTTTCGCAACTTCCTTTAAATTGTCAATAAACCTGTCGTAGTTTTTTTTTCGTTTAAAATATTCATTGTTTGCATAAAAGTGTACTGAAACTGTATCGATAGGATCAGGATTATCTCTTTTTATAATATTTTGCGTCTGCTTTCGAGTATCTAATTGCCAGTTTT
Organism: Methyloprofundus sp.; assembly: GCA_012960135.1. GTDB lineage: Bacteria > Pseudomonadota > Gammaproteobacteria > Methylococcales > Methylomonadaceae > Methyloprofundus. The sequence goes on along the minus strand of DUBW01000056.1, from coordinate 14,782 downwards.
TATCATAGCTATTATGGTAAGCACTGGCTCTTGGCATACTATTTCCCGAACTTAGCATCCGATATTTATCTAATTGTCGTACCATTTTTGCAAACTCAACCAAAGCGATGGAAAGATTTTTAGATGATAGCTCATCTTTATCCGTTCTGAATTTAGCCGTTCCTCTTTTTGGCTCTATTTGCGCTCGATAATCCGACGCGTTAGGCAAGTCAACACGTAAATTCATTTCGTTACCGAACTCCCATCCCCAAATCGCAGGAGAGCTTTTATAACGTGTAACTATTTGTTGCGTATATTTACGCATAAACTGATGCGTTTTACTTTTTGGGTTCCCCCACTGATTCAGCGGTTCACCCACTAGATCAGAAACCATTGCTTCATTCCAGAATAAAGACGGTATTAAGCCTATATTATTTTTTTCGGCACTTGCCACAACTTCATCCAGTAATGCAAAATATTTTTTTGGATTTTTTATGTATAGTTTCATATCATTTGGCCAATATCCACTTGCCATAAATCTTACAAAAGGGATACCAAGCCTAGATAATTCCTTAAATCCTCTCTGATACGATTTATCGTTATTATTTTTAAGTACTCGACAAAATGCATCAAAATAATTCACTCCAATACCAATATAAGGAGCACCGTCTTTTTGCAAAACACCTTGTGCTGATACAGTCAAGCCAAACTGGGAGTCATTAGTAGCTATATTATTGGTTTCAAAATAGGCACATGAACTAATTATTATTGAAAACAGGATAGTACTTGTAATCTTAAACATAACAATACCTTTTCTATTACCTATCATTAAATCTGTTTAAAGATCGAGACTTAAGGGCCTGTGAAAATATTCGTTTTATCTATAAATATTGCTATTTTTGTAGGCTGGCTTGAGGTAACCAAATACAGAATCAAAGACTTACCTCTCATATATTGCTGTATTTCGTTCCTCAACCCAGCCTACACTGAATACTGTCACAGTTTCTTTAGCCAACATTTTCAATAGCGGACTAAAGATCCTCGCCCTAGTGGTCTGACAACTTTGCTATGACGCCCAAAATAAGATAGTTCCCACGAAGACCGTGAATTCATATATGGACGCTCCTGCGTCCCGTGACGTAGACGCGTCACAGACATCATACAAACGATGGGTAAGCCACGCTCTACTCTCACTATTTAAGCTGCTCATATATTAAATTATCTAACTCACAAAAATCAGTTATCTTTTTTATCGCCAGATCAGCAGTGCCTACTTTATGCAAGGCTTCCATTCTTTCACTAACCGACAGTCCGTCACCCTTGTTAGTAAAATACTTATTATTTGAGATAGTAACTGTGCTCAGTGGCATATCATGCTGCAACTTCTCCCAATTATTTAAAGTATAAACAGCATTTATTTTTTTTATATTACTTTTCGCCTGTTCAAAAACCTGCTCTTTAGGCACTTGCTTCACTCTAAAGCGGCTATGGGCCTGATAGTTACGCCCCGCGAAATAATACGTATAGAAGTTATCATAATGATCATCTATAAATGACCGAATATTCAAATCCGGATCTGCAAAATATTCATCTGGAGATAAAGTCAGCGCGGCACGCATGCCTATATGGTTTGGTGCCCGTAGTTGCTCTGCAGATAAGGATTTAGCCTGATGACGCAGAAAGAAGTAAAAAGATAAGATTCTATCTAAAGGCTGACGTAACACAGTAAAAAATAAAACATCCTCGGCATTTAAAAAATCAAAAAAATCCCAATCAAAATGTCCTGAATACACTGAATACGAGCGTAGCTGCTCGTTGCTAAGTTGCTTAATTTGCTCTTGCACCCGAGCAGGACACATATTCTCAGGTCCTAAGCTGTCGAGTAAAAACTGATGCACCGACTGACCAGCTGTTTTAGGAATATGCAAAAACACAACTCGTGTCATGACTCTTGTTGTGCAAGCACTTGTTTGATAGTTTGCCATTCTACCTTATACGGTTCTTCAGAAGCAGCTAATTGCCCAAGCTCACAGATTGCAACTTGTACATCATTCATGGGAATACCTTTTATCTGCACAGGAGAATAACGCCACCATTGCAACCATTCAAGTTTAGCAATAATATCTGCTGCAAACCGATAACGAATAACCTGCGCTGGATTTCCTCCGACAATTGAATAGGCCGGAGCATTCTTTGTCACGACTGATCCCGCCGCAACAATTACTCCATTTCCCAGACTAACCCCCGCATTGATAATAGCCCCATGCCCTATCCAGACATCATTGCCAATCATGCTGCAACGCAGCCTTGTTGGCGGCTCTGTATATTGCATTCGTTCTTTAATCAAACAAGCATCTCGCTCAACATTCACAATATCTTTATTATTTTCATAAAAAAAAGGGCTAGTCGTTAGCCAAGTCAATGGATGGTTCTGTCGTCCAATTTGGACGTCTTCTGCAATAGAGCAGTAACGGCCTATTTGCACACCAAACAGATAACCAGATACGATATAACTAAACGCGCCCATCTGTGTTTCCGGCATTATTTGCGCAAATTGAACCCCACAAGGAGATTCAAAGCTAAAGTCATCCGGCAAACTACGCCCAAGCCCAAAAACATCTAGCCCGGCATGACTTAATAACTGTTTATTTTTCTTATTAATAATTGCCATATTGTGCTTAAGCCAGTAGATTTAATATTGCCAGGGGGATTACATTTTCTTGCTTACTAGGCATATCGATAACTTTGTCTATCCCTCCGTTGGAGTTTGCATACTTTAAGTGAACTTGTTGCGTGTTTGCATCCCAGAAAGCCAGACTATCTACCCCCTCCTTCCCCCAATCCCCCACGATGGGCTGCCAATGCGTCTGAGCACCGATGATTTTGAAACGAATATCCGGGCGCACACCCCCTCTGTGCTGGTTTTGTAGCATGGCAATACCTTGCTCTACATCATACAGACCAACCGTACACTGACCATCCCCATTCCAATCTCCCGCCAAGGGGATCAAGTTTGAATTTCTAGGGCCAAAATTAAACTCAATGTCTGCTTTGATGTCCCCCTTATGCTGGTTCTGCAGAAAAAACTTGGCTCTTTCTTTATCATATAAACCAATAGTCGCCACACCATCGCTATTCCAGTCACCTGCAATAGGCTGCCATTGTTTGGTATTAGGCCCAAAGACAAATAAGATATCATCCGTCGCCTGATGCTCAAAAATATCATTTTTCAACTGAAACAAAGCTCGATCCGGAAAATAAAAACCGACTCCTGCCGTAGTATTTTCGGTCCAGTATCCTGTAAAGGGGATTGCCAGGGTATCCTGTCTATGTCCTGCCACAGTGACCACTTGTTGCTTTCCCGTTTCAGTCATAATCACTATTTGTTGGGTATCAGGACACCACAAGGCAACATTGGATAGTTTTTTTTTGGTGATGAATATTCTTTTTTTAGCATCAAAGACTAATGCAGTTCGTGCTTGAACTCTGGAGACCTGTGCTGAGCTGACTTCAAACTCTGCTACACTTTCTGGTTCTGGCTGCTTTGCTATTTCTTCCTGTTTCTGATTAAGCCCTGGAAATAGTTTTTTAAATTTTTTAAACATTAGTCATTTCCAAGGTGGTAATAATCTTCAATAATGTTGGTATAAGACGTACCCGGATATTGAAATGATTGAGTATATTCCAGTAATTTCTGTCTGGCATCAAGTAATGCTTTATTAATTTCTGCCGGGGTTGAATCTTCTGCAACAACCTGTCCATAATTTAGCGCCTGCACGCGCTCTGCCACTGCGCCATAATTAAGTGCAACCGGATATAAATGATGCTGTAGTGCTTCGGTCAAGGTATAGCTAAACGTTTCTGGCCAGACACTGAGAAAAGCCGCTATTCTGCAGTGATATTGCTGTATATAATCGACTAATTGAGCTGCATTTTGATAAGCTCCGGTAATACTGACATTTGCTAACGCGCCTATTTCGTCATCATCTCGGGTATAGCCAATGACTACAAAGCGTAAGGGTAAACCTTCTTTCAACGCATTTTTGGCACAGCTCAGTAATAATTGATAACCTTTATGGTCTCCAATCGCTCCTATCACTGCAACCGACAAGATGCTTTCCTCAGCGGTATCTGCCTGTGGCGTAATAATAAAGCTCTCTTCCGGATGTGGTCTGGTTACTATTGAGGGTAAGGCCAGGTGCTGTTGATAAAGCTTTGTAGTGCTATTGGAAGGGCAAAAAATATACCTTGCCTTAGCCAATACTGTGGCATAGTGCATACGCCATTTTTCAACCGAGTTGTCAAAATCTTCTAAATGCTGTTTCACCTCAGAATTGCTTACACCATTTAACTCGATACAGCGCTGACATTTTTGTGTATCAAATTGTGACTCGCCACAGTAACGCCCGGACTCATCTATCAAATTAATACGTGGACAGAAGGGCATAAAGTCATGCGCTGTAAAATCATAACTACATTCGAGTTGCTCTGCTAATTGCCAGATTTTATTAGGAAAACCTAATACCTGATGGTAGTGTACACGACTGATACCTAGTTCAGACAAATCTGTCAGTAGCTGATCATAATCTTGTGGGTAGTGATATATCAACGTATATCCAGACTTCGGTGACTGTAATTGCCACTTGTTCTTAGTAATGACACTTAATTCTAATACAGCTTGCTGCTTAGCTTCCAGTAGCTGCGCTAAGTGATCACCATGCGCTTTGGCTCCGCCGCCCAAACCATGCATCACAAACAGAAAATATTCACCCGCCTGCTGCTGCAGTAAACGTTTCAGCACACGATTACGCTGTGGTGCAATGGGGTCCTGCTGGATAAAACGTTGCACCGTTACGCCATAGTCTGGATACATACGCTCAAGCAAAGCCAGATTTTCGGTAATTCGTGCCTGTTTAGTCTCCGCAAATGAAACCGAGCCATGATGCTGTACATAAACATCGCAAGCTAATACATGTCGCCAGCCCAGGTTGGCTGCACGCAAACAAAAATCATTCTCTTCACAATAGCCATGCTGCCACTTATGCTCATCAAAGTAGCCTACATCCAGTAAAGCTTCGCGTTTTATTAACATGCAAAACCCGATGGCTGTCGGCAGGTCTTTAATTTCGCCCTGATTATATTGATAGAATAAGGCATTCAGCTGCCCCAGGCTTTGCCCCTCCGGCAAACTATTATCCTGATTAAATTGGGGAAAGCTGCAAATGGTCGCATTATTGGAAAAAGGAGTCACTGAGGCTATATTTTCATCTTGCTTGCTTGCCGCCAGTAAGCGATCCAGCCAGTAATCAGTCACGACTGTATCGGAATTTAACAAAATTACATCACGGTCGGGATGCAGGCGCATGCCTTTATTAACAGTTTTGACAAAGCCAATATTTTCGCTGTTCTCGATTAAGCTTATCGGGTGCAGCTTTGCCAGCGCCTGTAATTTATACTTTAAGCGTCCATCAGGCGAATAATCGTTAATAACAATTAACTGGTGCTCTAATGCGTTGTTGGCCTGTAATACACTTTCAATACAGGCTATAGTTTCCTCGTAGCCTTGGTAAACAGGCACAATAATGTCCACTATTTCAGACTTATTCACTTTGGCCTGAGTCGTTTTCGCTGCTAATTTTAGCTGTACTTTCTGAGGTATGCCCGTTTGCTGGCGCAAGGCTTTAATCACAGGATCAATCACTTGGGTGCGTGCCCAGGTATTTGCGCCTATGTCTGTTGTTAATAACTTATCTTGACTCACTGATGAAGATTTTAAATATTCTGCGGCACCGACCAGGGAACGAATAATCGTGTCCTTTGCTGTTAAGATCGTTTCCTGTGGCAATACTAACGTTTTGGTGCCTTTATAATACAAGGCTATTTTTAGAACAGGCTCTAAAACAAATTTATCTGGTATGGCCGCTGTAAAACCAACCTGATTATTCACTGATTCTAATTTTTGCGATAAATTGGCACGTGGTTGATTGCACACTGTCGTCTGTATGTATTGGTCATTAAGGTATATATCTATCAGCACTGCTTGCTCAGGAAATGACTGATTCACTATCCAGCCTGATACTCCCCTGAAATCTACCTGCTCTAGATGACCGGTATATTGATGCTGCACTTGACCTGTTTTTGTATAAAGAACCTTATCATTCTCGTTAACAATTTTAACTTGTACCGTATGCTGCAGCCCATTAAAGGCTATATCCGGTAGCTCTTCAGTCAACTCAAATGCATTACCACCTTTATTTTTAATCGAACTAAATAGTACTCCACCTAATAGTAATTGAATTGAAAAGGTAGCATCAGAAAGCGTTCGTTGCTGAAAATAGGCCTTTACTTTAGAGCCCCGTTCAATTGACATTTTAAAATCAAAGAACCCATCACCTAACTTAACAGGGCTACCGGGTAGTGGTTCACCAGTAGCCTGATAGATAAAATCTATTTGTCGCGATTCTCCTCGTAAATACTCATCTGCCAGGTGCCACTCAAAACCATAACGGCCCATAGCTTGAGCATCAACTGATTGAAGGTTTTTTTGGTCGGCAAGTATCGAGGTAATTTTCTGCTTATTTTCATAGATATCTATCCGCACTGGCCGTGCTAAATTAGCCGTATCTTTTACCCAGCCGATAATACTCTGCTGTTGAAAGCCCAGTATGTGCCCCTTAAGCACCATAGGGTTAGCAGGGCTATGATTTTTATCGGACACTTTGTTCTCAAATCTTGGTAATAAAAAACTCTGCAGTGCTTTTTTAGATGAACTGTTACTCACTAATTTTTCTAATACTGCTTTTCGTGATAATTTTTCGGCATGATTGAATCGTAATGGGATGCTCGCGGAACTACTAAAATTCAATATCACATGGAGTTTGCTTAGTGAGTTGGCTTTAACGAAGACATGAAATGCCCCATCCAGCCATAAACCGAGTTGCTTTTGCTGAATCAGGGTTTTCTGTTCGGTAATAATATCCAGCATAAGCGGCAAAATCTTATTGTCTACCGGCATATCCCAGGGGAAGCGTATAAAAAACTGTCCTTCGGCTATCTGGTACAGCTCTTTAACCGGGTAGGCATAGCGCATAATGATCGCCTGAGTTTGTTGCTCATCCAAGCCATCAAAATGCTGTCGGGTATGCTGTAGCAAGCGGGTAAAGAATCGCGCTTGTACTTTTTTATGGTAGGAAAGTATTAGTTTTTTCGGTAGCAGGGTGATTGGCCCCAGGTCCAATTCAACGCTCTCCTGCTGCTCTTTAGTCAATTGCATAGACAAACTATTTTTTCGCGCTGTCAGCTTAAGAGATTGCGCATTGACTATAATAAACATCTCCAGAGAAGATGCCATCTGTACGGCTAAAAACGGCTTAGGCAATAACTCTTCATTTAATGAAAAATTGAGTATTCCTGCGAGTGGTTTTTGCATGTGCCAATGCACAATAAGCAATTGCTCTACTTTATAGAGTTTTAAGTGTTCTTTATCAGGCATAATATTAACAGTTTCATAAGAATTCGCAGTATAAAGTTCAATATGCGGGCCGCTAGCTTTCGAGGCTGTGAACACGTTCGTTTTATCTATAAATATTGCTATTTGTGTAAGCTAAAGCCTACGCCCCGATAGTAGAACAAGAACTTATGTCATAATTAATACAAAATTAATCTTCGCGTAGAGAACGACGCATATTATCAACAATCGGCTCTAAGATAAAATCAATAAATGTTCGCGCCCGAGTTTGAATAAAAGCGGTAATTGGCATACCTGGAAATAAAATAATATTCTCCGGTAGTTCTTTCAAGGACGCTGCAGAGCCTTCAATATGACAAAGGTAATAAAATTCACCACGGTTAATTGTATCTTCAATCACGTCACCCGAAATATAAATGACATTCCCTTCTAACAAAGGGGTGGTACGCCTATTATAGGCAGAAAGCTGTATATGAGCTGCCTGATTTAAATGTACATTATCGATATCACCGGTATTGATTTTAGCCTCGATAATTAACTCATTATTATTCGGTATAATTTCCATTAAATCCGCACCGGGTTGTATAACCCCGCCTATCGTATTAACCTGCAGGTTTATTACCTGTCCTTCTAGTGGCGCGATGACGATCGAGCGATCATAAGCGTACTGCGCTGGTCTCAAAAGCTCCTGAATTTCTAATAATTCTTTCTGTACTTCTTTTAACTGATCGTCTGCCTCTTGAGTATAGCTGTTTTTTAAGGTGATAATACGTAGCTGGATTTCAATGATTTTTGATTCGGCAACAGAATTTTCTGCCTGTTTTGCACCTATCTTTTCACGCCTTTCCGCTAATAGACGTTCATGATCCCAGATCTTTGACTGCTCACCATAGCCTTTTTTCTGCAGGTTGGTACTGGCACGCAAACTCTTTTTTATATAACCAATACTTGCTTTTATCGCTTCAACTTCATTGGCCAAACCTTTAATTTGCTTTTTTGTTTGTTGAATTTCCTGCTTTAATAAACCTACTTGATCTAGATAGCTTTTCCGCTTTGAATTAAATAGCTCGGTTTCATTACTGAGTAAGCTTTTAATATTTTCATCGGTACTCGCCAGTAATTCCTCAGTAAAAATGATCTCTTTAGCATAGTTTTTTTGTGCTGTTAGCCTTGATTCCTTGGCTATAGAAGATTGAAATCGATCAGTTAATATGTTCACCTGAGAGCTGGTATTGACATCTTCCAGAATAAGTAAGGTCTGACCTTTTTTAACAAAGCTACCTTCACGGATATTGATTTCTTTAATAATTCCGCCTTCCAGGTGCTGTATAGTCTTACGGTTAAAATCTATCTTAATGATTCCATCAGTAATGACAGCACCGCTTATCGGTGCTGTTAAGCCCCAGATTAAAAAGCCCACAAACAAAAATACGCCATAAAACATACCATTACGAGCGATTCGAGTTGAGTCACCCGAGCTATCTATCTCAATCGTTGGTAAAAAATGCAGGCTAGACTCATTATTCTCTGAGGTTTCTCTGTTTTTAGTGGCCAGTGCAATTGTCTCAGTAGTTTTGTTTAGACCTGTGCCTTCGTGCTTGTATCCCTTGGCAAAAAACTTTGCTGTGTTGTTATAGCATTTGGCACTGCTGCGTGATAAATTGGAAAATTTCAATTTACTCATGTTTTAAACCATTTTTATTTGTGCCAGCACATCGTCACGCTGACCAAATTTAACAACGTTACCCTCGTGCATCGCAATTACTTTATCTGCAACTTCCATCAGGTTTGGTTTATGGGTTACCACAACAACGGTTACGCCTTCTTCTTTTAGGTAGATTAGCAACTCTATTAATAGCATTTCGGCTTCGCCATCAAGATTAGAATTAGGCTCATCCAGTACTATAAATCGAGGATTCCCATATAGAGCCCGAGCTATTCCCAGGCGCTGTCTTTGCCCCCCGGATAAACGCTTGCCCTGATCACCGATCTCAGTTTCATATCCTTTGGGTAGCTTTAATATCATTTCATGAACACCCGCTTTTTTTGCTGCTGCAATAATAGCTTGTTCATTTTGCTTAACGACCTGTAAACGACAGATATTATCCGCAACTGAGCCGGGGAATAATTGAATATCCTGGGGTAGATAGCCAATATGTTGCCCTAAGCCATTTTTTGACCATAAATTAACATCAGCTCCATCAAGTCGTATAAACCCATCACTGGGGCGATAATAGCCAACAAGTAGCTTACTTAATGTAGACTTACCTGAGGCACTCGAGCCTATTACCGCAAGACATTCTCCGGGCTCAAGCTGAAAAGTCACTCCATTAAGAATATTTCGGTCTTTATTAATAAAAAAGAAAACACGCTCGACCAATAATGTTCCTTGTGGTGGCGGTAACGACAGTGCATTTTCATTCTCACCTACTCCAGCCAATAACTTATCTAAACGATCATAAGCCGCTTTGGCATTAATAAATGATTTTCCAGCTGAAATTACTGATGAGATAGGAGTCACAGCACGCCCCATCAACATACTCCCAGCAATCATAATTCCGGCCGTCATACCTTCGACTATAACTAAGTAGGCACCAACACTTATTCCCACGATGCTAATATTGAGCCTGACAAATCCACTCATTGCCTTAATGCTAGACAGTTTATTTTCAACTGTATTTTTACGGTTTAGATAATCTTCGTTTATCGTCCACCAACGGGATGCGACACTGTCCTGCATGCCTAATGCAGCAATCGCTTCATTATTCCGATAAGCGGTAGCTATAAAATCTCGTGATAAACGAGAATAATCACTGACTTGTAATTGATTAAAATTGGTTACCCGGTACTCCCAGTAAGCAAGCATACTTAAAATAATCAAAGCACTAATTGCAACCATCATTAAAAGCGGATGAAACAGATATAAAATAAATAAATAAAACGGAATCCACGGCATATCAAATAGGGCCGTAACTCCCTTGGTAGTAATAAAGTTCTGCAAGTGGTTAACATCCTCCATGCCGTGACGAATATTCCCGTCTTCCTGCTTGATCATTAATATCTTTTTCAATGCTGGTAGGCCTAGTAGACGGTGCAAGGTCAAGCTAAACCGATTTAATAGCTTTGCTCGGGTACTTTCTAAAAAGGCCTCGATCATCAAGGCAAACACGGCAATAACGGCTAATGCCGCGAGTGTTTCTAAACTGCGACTGGAAATCACCCTATCCATAGCATTAAGCATAAAGAGAATAGGGGTCAACAGTAAAATATTGATAAAAAAACTAAAGATTCCCGTATAAATAAAATATTGACGGCACTTTAAAAGGATTACGCGCATTGAACTAAGTATCCGAAATAAGCGTTTGACAAAGGTTCTGATATTGCGCCAAAGAAAATTGACGCTGATAATGTTGGCTAATGGTTTGCCGAGCTTGTCTACCTAAATAATTCATTCTACCAGAATGATTGAACACCTGTTCTACTTGCTCAGCAATGGTTTGATAATCAAAAAAATCGACTAATAAGCCATTTTTCTGATGTTCAATTAACTCTACAACAGGTAAGGTATTTGAACATATTAGCACACATTCACTTGCCATCGCCTCCATAAACGACCAGGACAAAACAAATGGATAGGTAAGATAAATGTGTACGGACGATAATTGCAACAATTGCAGGTGCGTTGTATAGGATACGTGCCCCAGAAAATGCACTCGATCCACGGGCAGTTGAGCCTCTTGCAAATATTTTTCGCGATAGCTTTGCCCATTACTTAGTGCCGGGCTATAACTCACCTCATCCCCACCGACAATCAGTATATGACACTTAGGCCGCTGCTGACATATAATTTCCAGTGCCTTTATAAATACTGGAAAACCTCGATAGGGTTCTAGACTACGAGCACAATAGGTAATTACCTCGTTGCTTCGATCTAACTGCAAACCACAGGCTAGAGTAAAGTGAATATCCAGATCAGGCTTTACTTGATCAATATCCACACCCTCGTGAATAACATGCATATCTGTCTGATATTGTTTTGGAAATAAGCTTTTTTGCCAATAGGTAGGTGTGACCAGAGCATCACACTCATTCAAGCCTAATAATAATTGCGCATTAAATGTTTTAACCTGTAAAAGAAAATCCAGACTTACCGGGAACGCAGGGTCAAACCCAACATCAGCACCGTGAGTATGAAAGAAAAACTCTGCATAACCAAGCAAACGCGCCTCAGGATAAAGGTCTTTAACATATAGCGCCTCACCCCATCCGATATGCGCAATAATTAAATCAAAATGCACACCTTGCTGTCGACATTTTTGCAAGATCTTAACCACGCATTGTGCGCGTAACACACCGCGCTCAAGGTCAAGCACATAATGATGTGTCTGTGGTGCCGGTTTTACTGGCGCTGGATAACGAAGTAAAGTGACATTATCTGGCATACTAGCCAGTAAAGGCGTACTAACATCATCGCAAATACCAAATACCTTATTTTGCGAACTGGCTGCAAAATAACGGATCAATGATGCAAACTGCGCTGGTAAATCACGATGAATAAACAGAATATTCATAAAATCCAAAAAAAAGCCCCAATCACTTTGAATATTGGGGCTTTATATCTTCAGTGCATTGAGTGGGTAATTAATTACCCACTCCACAGCTAATATTAAGCGTTACACATCATCAACGTGGTGGGTAATATCTACAAACGCGTCATCATCTTCAACGCCGAATTTAAAGTCATAACCACCAGCAAAGAGACCTGTAACACCCTCCAAAACCATCTTAGTACCATCGACTAATACGAGAGTTGTGTTGCCATCTGCTTCAAATGTTTTATCAACATCATCAAGATTGACTACACCATCGCCATTCGCATCAGCATCCCAACGTAGTTTGTCTCCAGTCTCTAAATCAGTAATCGTTGTTTTGCTCTCCGATCCAAACGCCTTAACTAAAAATGTATCATTCCCTTCGCCGCCCGTAAAGATTTTAGTGCCAGTACCATCAGCAATGATAGTATCATCACCCGCGCCACCGTCAACTTCATCGTCGCCATCGCCAGTAACGACCTGATCATCGCCGTCTGCTGCATCTATTTTATTGGCACCATTATTGCCAACAATATAGTTTCCTCGATCATTACCCGTCACATCGCTATCTGGGCCATCCACGGATCTTGTCACGCTATTGACTAACTGAGCGGCGAGCTCATTATTATCCATAACTATATTTGTGCCAGCCGAAACTAATACAGTCTCGCCCCCCGATTGATAAGTACCCACCCCAGCTGCATCTGTTTTTACTATATTCCCTTCGAACCACTCCGAGCGAGTTCGCGTATTAGCAGCCTGATGTAATTGATCGATTGTAGCCATTTAAAATCCCCTTGCTTAAATTTTCGGATACAAAAAACCACTCATTAAGAAGTAGTCATTCACTCCCTTCCTTCCTTCCTTCCAAAATAAAATAACCTTAAGGAAATAAATCATTCCGAGACTGATTTAAAGGGTTCTGTCAATGTACTATTATTACTTGCTACTTACAACTCTTTTTTTCCAACCACCTATCATCTAACCTCTAAAGTCTTCTGTTTTCAACAAGCCATTAATAACTTTAAGGTCGTCAAGAGATAAGCTACTCGCTCCTTTTTTCAAACTTAACCCATGCAACAGGTAAGTATAACGGGCATCAGCATAATCTATTCTGTTTCTATACAAAGCTCGCTGCTCTATCAACACATCAACCAGGGTACGCGTACCTTCCCTAAAAGCCATTCTGACGCCCTGCACAGCCTGCTCCGAAGCTGAAACAGCTGTCTTCAGGGCTTTGATACGACTCACATCCGATAATATACCGCGATACGCATTGCGCACTTCTTTTTTAACCTGACGCTTTGTGCTCTCTAACTTTTGCTGCTCTATTTTAAACTGATACTCGGCTTCCCGAATCCTGGCCTGAGTAGTGCCGCCCTCAAAAATAGACAAATTAAGCTGCACACCTATACTACCCGCATCACCTTCAAGGCCAAAGCTACTTTTATTTTGTGTCAACGCATAGTTACCTACGAGATCAATTGTTGGCAAATGACCATTCCATAATCTATATATTTCCTTGCGACTAATTTCCAGGGTATTAAAAGCAGAAATAATCTCCAGATTATTTTGCAGTGCAATACTTGCCCACTCATTCATATCTTCCGGCACAGGACTCACTAATGGTATAACACTGCCAACTTTCTTCAGATCAATATCAATATCACCTACGATTTCCTTCAATAACTCCTTACTATCATCAAGTTCATTAAATGCCTCAATTTCACTGGCAACGGCTGCTGCATAAGCGGATTCTGCCTCGTAGACATCTGTTTGTGAGCCTAAGCCTACTACAAGGGACTCTTTTGCTTGCTCCAACTCCTGCTTAATTGCCAACTTTTCAGAGGTTGAAAAATTATATTTATCCTGGCTAGCCAGGACATTGAAATAGGCTTCAGAGACCCTGACCATTAGCGACTGCTGCTCAAAATAAAAATCACTTTCACTTTTAGCAATAATGTTATCTGCCTGGTTTAATTCTACCCAGAAATCCCAATGCACCAAGGGCTGCACGAAATCAATACTAAAATTACTGTTCCTAAATTTCTGGTAGCCCTTGCCCTGAAAAGTATCTCTGGTATTATTGATATGATCTTGACTGGTTGAAGCCGATAAGCCTATCCCTGGCAATAGTTTCCCCATTCTCTGCCACCAGATTTCATCAGCAATATTTTGCTGATATTGAACCTGGGCAAATAAAGGGTCATTTTGCTCAGCGAGCTTATACATCGACAGCAAGTCTTGTTCCGCACTAACGAGAGAACTACAACTTAAAATAAGGATAGAGAAATAGCATTTAAACATGATAACTAAATGATTTTGTAGGCTCGGATTCAGTCTGCAAATAAGCGGGAAGTCCCTACTTTTGCGAAAGCTCATTTTGGGCATCCAAGCCCACAACGCGGAAAAATCTTAACGGGACTGATTAAAATCTACGATGCCCTGACTCACCCTGCGTCCACTTATAAAAACCTAGAGGGGTTTTTATTTAGTGACCTCAAATGGTTTGCACGATGCCGGAATGCCTTATATTTTCTCTACGCAAAAAACGCTTCGAGAAAACACCTGGCCCTATCACTATCAGGGACTAAAAATATTCCCTTCGCTTAAGCTCCGTTTCCAGGATTTTCAGCGAAAGCAATTTCATTTTCAATAGCAGCTTTGCCACGCACAGCATATTCAAACTCTCCCTCACCGACACAGTAAAAAGTAATATTGATATGCTTTAATTTATCCATAT
>DUBW01000055.1 GCA_012960135.1 Methyloprofundus sp. | reverse complement strand
ACATGAAACCTATGTTAATTTAGAAGAAGTGGTGAGCAAAGTGAATACTTATTCTTCATTAGGTGCACAAGAACTCTATAAGAAAGGTAAAACAAGCTCTTTAAGTAGCGCTATTTTGAGAGGATTATGGACGTTTATTCGTACTTATATTATAAAATCAGCTTTTTTGGATGGCCCACAAGGCTTAATGCTTGCTATATCCAATGCTGAAGCCGCTTACTATAAATATCTAAAATTACTAGAGATTCAAAATAATCATAAAAAATAAATTACGCTGTTTTTAAATCACGTTCAATACTTCCAATCATACCAGCAAGGCTCACTACCATTATAGAAAAAAACAGTACCATGGTATGGTGAGCAAAAGAATAGTTTGTTAACCCAAAAATAAAAAAACCGACGACTAATAGGATACCTATAAAACTTAAATATTTTTCTTTAGCATTATGACTTTCTAGTAATGTACTAAAAAAATAATAAGTGATACCGGCATAAAATATTAAATAACCTAAAAAACCGACGACTCCTGTTATTGCCAGAATATGTAGCAGTTCGTTATGTGCATGAGTATAGGCAGGCATACGCTCAATTTCCCCCGCATCCATTTTTGTTATGAGTTCTTGACTATAATTACCTGAACCCACTCCAAATATAGGATTTTCCTTAAATATTAACCAAGCTGTTTTCCACATTTCTAAGCGTGCACCGACCGATGTTAGAGCGACTCTTGACTGATCAACCGACTCCGCAGCAGTTAAATAGTCCATAGCATTTGTATAACCCGTGTTAACTCGCTGCTCTACATAAGCATTCGAATAATAAGGACCGAGCATAATGATCACCGAAATAACTAAGCCGGCTAGTTTATAACGATTTTTTATAGGAGTATAAATTAAAAACAGGATGATAAAAAAAGGAATTGCAAGCCAACCACCTCTAGAACCTGGAAGAATAGAGCCAATAAGCCCCATAAAAAAAGCAAGTAAACATACAACAATTCCAATTTTTTTAAATTTCATTTCTTTGACTAAAAATAAACCGGCTAAACTCATCACAGCTAACAATAAACTAATATTTCCAAAGTTTACCGCGTTAAGATAGCCACCAATACGGTCCATTTTTATATTTATATAATATGATTGATATAAAGAAAATTGATATAAAGAAAACAGCCCCGCCCCAATAGACCCCAGTAATATACCTATAAATAAAGGCCTTAGGTCTAATTTTGATTCTTTTAAGGCAAAATAAATAGGAATAACTAAAATAAATCGCAAATAATAATCTAAATATCTTATCTGTAATTCTCTTAAAATAAAATCAAAAATAATAATAATTGGAAATAAAACTAAAGAAAAAATTAATACCTTCTCTTTATTACTTAAGCTTATATTAACGGGGTATTTAATACTCAAAACCCATAGAGATAAAAGAAGAATAATCATGGCAGAGATTCCTGCTCCATGATGAACAGTTAAGACTAATGCCGGCATGGTCAGTAATGATAACGAGAGAAGTTGTTCAATAATTTTATTCATAAATCTTTATAATTTGTATTTTTGCTGTCATTTTTCGTTCATGCTAAACTACAGAGTTCTACTCTTCACTCACACCTATTCATGACCCAATCAGTATCTAGTTTCAATATTTATAAAAGACTGCTTAAGTATATCTTACCTTTTATTAAGTTTCTTATCATTAGTATACTGGGCTTTGCTATTGTAGCAGTAGCTCAGCCTTTAACAGCTGAATTGATAAGAATTATTATTGAAGCATTAGAACACCGAAGCGCTCATAACACTCAACTTTTACCTTTTTATATTATTGGCCTGGTTGTCCTGAGAAGTTCAGGTGCTTTTCTCGGTAATTACTTTTTGGCAAAAGTCTCGGTCAATGTAGTGCATAAACTCCGCCGAGAAATATTTGATCACTATACGTGTTTATCCACTGAATATTTTGACGCACAAAATAGTGGTCATTTAATCTCCATGATTACTTACAATGTTGCCGAAGTGGCTCGAGCAGTAACCGACTCCACTCGCATCTTTATTCGTGAAGGTTTAACCGCAATAGGCTTATTAGGCTACCTATTCTGGCTCAACTGGCAACTAACGTTAGTATTTGCTGTTATTACACCTTTTATCGCTATATTAGTCATTGTCGTCAGTAAAAGGCTTCGTGCTTTCAGTAAAAATGTACAAGACTCTATGGGCGATATGACACATATTACCTCAGAATTGGTAACAGGTAATCGAGTGGTCAAATGCTTTAACGGATCTGACTATGAAATAAATCGTTTCAAGAAAAGTAGCATATTTAATAAGCAGAAATCTTTAAAAGTTGCTTTGCTAGAAGCCATTCAAAACCCCGTCATGCAGGTCCTTGTTGCCTGTGCACTGGCTACTTTATTATTTTTAGCGCTCGCTATGATGAAGGATGCGAATACGGGTACATTCGTCGCTTATCTACTCGCCGCCTTTATGGTCCCTCGTCCCATTCAATCATTAGTCCAAGCTACTGGCGACCTACAAAAAGGCATCGCGGCGGCAGCAGATATTTTTGCTATTTTAGCAGTCACCCCCGAGCAAGACCAAGGTAAACGGACTCACACAAACGGCAAAGGGACATTACGCTTTGAGAATATTTCATTCAGCTACCCTAATTCCGAAAAACTAGCCGTTAAAAACGTTAGTTTTGTTGTTGAATCAGGACAGACTGTCGCTATTGTTGGGGCTTCTGGAAGCGGAAAAACCACCTTAACTAATTTAATTCCACGCTTTTATAATTATACGGAAGGTCGAATTCTACTGGATGACATTGAAATCACTGAATACAGTTTAAAATGCCTCAGAGAACAAATTGCCTTAGTCACGCAAAACACAACCTTATTCAACGATACGGTATTTAACAATATTGCTTACGGTGGACTGGGAGACGTTGATGAAGCTGCTGTTTTAAAAGCGGCGGAGGATGCCTATGCCACTGAGTTTATTCAAAACCTAACAAAGGGTATGCATACCGAAATTGGCGAACATGGCGTACAGCTCTCAGGAGGGCAAAGACAGCGGCTTGCGATTGCGCGATCTTTGTTGAAAAACTCACCTTTATTAATTTTAGATGAAGCCACTTCAGCACTTGATACCCATTCAGAGCGTTATATTCAAAAAGCCTTAGAACATGTTATGGCGCATCGAACCACAATTGTGATTGCGCATCGCTTATCCACCATTGAACGCGCTGATGTGATTTTAGTGATGGAAGCAGGTGAGATTATAGAGCGTGGTTCGCATGCTGAATTAATAGCTAAAAAAGGCGCTTATGCCCGATTACACGCTATGCAGTTTCAATAAAGCTAATTCAAAATATTATTTGATTTTCGACAACAAACAGCCTATCAACTGTCTGTAAGTAAGATGAGATTAAATCCACCCATTCCATACTTTACAAGAATCAAACCCTCAGGTCAGCTAGGGCGTCAAAGAACGGGAGCTTAAGATTATTGGCGGGTTTTATCACCTTGATACCGGTTGTGTAGAGTTGGTATCGTCAGTCGCAATTCCGCAAGCCGCAGAAAAACTATCATTGAGCCCCCTCAGCTTTACTCAAAGCCTTTGTGGGGTCTATTGATAAATCGGCGCTTAAAAATTGCGGTGTTTCTGGTAGTGCCATCACAACGTTATTTGCGTCCATCACCTGAATCTTTAGATCTTTGGCCTTCATATCTAAAACATGGCCACCATGCTGACGATCATTAGACAAAAAATGCATGTGATAACCCGGAATATTAAACGTGCGGGCATAAACAGGCGACCAAAAACCCATCAAGGTTCCTGAACAGGTGCTAAAGCTAAATTCAGCTTGGTGGCTGGTTGCCATAACCAGGTCTTCACCGGCTGCAGCTTTACAAGCAACGCGATAGTGAATTTCATCAAAAACACCATCAATTCGTATAGCCGTAAACAAGTTGCCAGACTGCCGATACGCATCGATCTGCCCACACAAATCAGCCCAGCTGACAACCGAACTTAACACACCAGAACGGTCTGCTTCAAATTCCGCACTGACCCAAAAAGGTGCTGTCGTGCAGTCGGGTGGCTCAACAACCTTGCCATCGCCAAGGGCCTGCCAAACTTGACCGTCGAGCATCAAGCCTTCACCATTTAAACTATCAAAAGTACCCAAGCCAAAATCACCATGGGTTTTAATTTGGCCCACAGTAACACAGCCTTGGTATACACCTTGTACCAAAGCGGTAGACATTGACACTTGAAATAGGGTGTGATGTTCAACACCCAGTAACTTAGCCAAAGCCTCTTGAACCACATGATCAACCGTGTCACCCGTCTGCTCACACCGATGCTGAACAGCCGCCAACAGTGAGGATGAAATATTCACGTTAACTTTGTTGCTACTGGGTATTTTTGATTTTTTTATCATTAACAATTATTGATTATTTGATTCAAAAAACTCTCAATTCACAAAGCTTTGAATCACATTTTGCATCAGTATACTGTTGCGACTGTAATCTACAGGTACGTTGATCAACGCAGGCACTTTAGATTGAAATGCCTCGGTTAATACACCAGGCAACTCATCAGCTGACGTAATGTCGTAACCTTTGCAACCAAAAGCTTCAGCCAACTTCACTACATCGTAAGCACCTAAAGAAACACCCGCCTCTTCGCCGTATGCCGCCTCTTCTTGAAAGGCCACCATGTTGTAAGAATCACTATTCCAAATAACATGAACAAACTTAGCACCTTCTCTGACTGCAGTTTCAAGCTCCATGACGCTAAATAAAAAACCACCATCGCCTGATACCGAGAGAATTCGATCATTCGGGTACAGCATACTCATCGCAATCGCCCACGGCATGGCCACACCAAGTGTTTGTTGACCGTTACTGACCATCACTTGGCGCGCATGGTCTGCCGCACAGTAGCGATTGGCCCAAATATAGTGTGAGCCTACATCTAAAGCGACGTGTGTTTCTGGCGTGATAACTTTACGTAGCTCATGAATGAGCCGTAGCGGTTCTACAGGAAACTGTTGCATACCGCCCCCCTCATCAATCGTTACTTGCAGAGCTTGTACGGCATCATGCGCGCGACCTAAAAATGCAGGGGCTAGATTAATTTTCAGATCGACAGCCAAGGCGTTCAGTGTGGCACCGATATCACCCACAAGCTCAGCTTGTGGCATAAAAGCATTATCTTGAGCAGTCGGTATGGTATCGACACAGATAACAGGGCGTTTCGTATCAGTATTCCAAATAAATGGGTCGTATTCAATTGAGTCGTAACCAATCGTTAACACGCAATCAGCTTGGTCAAGCAATTGATCGGCGGGTTGATTGCGAAACAAGCCAACACGACCAGCATAAATACCGCCGCCCTTTCTTTGCACCCAAGCCCCTGCACCTTGAAAGGTCGAAACATAAGGTATGCCTGACTTCTTAAAGAAGTTAATTAAGTGTTCAGAAAATGCCGTGTCTGAAGATTGCATCCCCAGCAAAGCGATTGGCCGCTTACTACCATTAAGTAAGGTCAACGCCTGCTCTATTGCCATTTGATTTGCTGGTCCAGCCAACAGTTTTTTGCCCCATGTTTCCTGCACATTGCCTGAGTAATCAGCTAAACCGATATCTCTAGGTAATGAAACAAAAGCCGCACCGGGCCGGCCGCTTTCAGCCGAACGAATGGCATTACCCAAAATTTCGCATAACTGATCAGGGGTTGTGATTTCAGCAGAATATTTCGTTGCTGGCATCATCAATGAAGTGGTATCAAGCGATTGATGGGTTTTCTTCAAGCGTTCATTCACCGGCACTTCACCACCGATAGCCAACACGGCATCGCCTTCGCTGGTTGCTGTTGCCAGGCCTGTAACCAAATTGGTGACACCAGGCCCCGAGGTTGCAATACAAACGCCAACCGTACCGGTCAAGCGACCAAACGCAGCCGCCATAAATGCTGCATTTTGCTCATGACGACAAACCACTAATTTTATTTTTTTGGAATACTTAAGTGCAACAAAAAGGCTGTCTATCTTCGCGCCTGGAATACCAAAAATATGTGTCACCCCATGGTTTTCAAGTAGCGTCACAATCGCGTTGGAACAGTTTTTGGTGTTATTTCGAACGGCCATTGCAAATAACCCTTAAGATATTTTTAACAAAATTAATATAACAGCAGAATAGGAATTCCAAGCCACAAAGTCAAGATATTATTTGATGTTCGACAACAAACAGCCTATCACTTATCTGTCAGTAAGATGAGATTAAATACACCCATTCCATACTTTGAGCAAAAGATGATAAATCACTCTGAATTTTTCACTGCATTAGTTTTGAAGCACAGAGAAACTTGTTGCATGTTCCGGAAGAGCTTGCAGATTCAGTCTGTTTAGAAGGCTTTAAAGTACTACAGGATTATTAGACCACTACACATTACGGTGGTCTGGAGAAACCAGAAACTGGGGTGGAGTCGGTGCAGTTTCACTCAACCCTGACTGGGTTCCGGAAGTGGCATAAATTATTTAGGCGAAAACTATCTTGAAAAATACCGGCTTCACTATTTCATATTTCCTTTTAATTTATTCATAACGTCCTGCTTATATAAAGAAGAAAAGTTAATTGAAAAAAATATTTCATTTTCTCTAACAGCCTTCCTAAAATAGGTTTTATCTTTTAATAATAACTGAGAAAATAATGTATTTGCAAACACTTTAAATGCTCCTGAAACAGTTAACCAGCGAGTATCAAGACGTAAATCATTCATACTATCTAATGCAAATATTTTCTCTTTGGGTGTCTCTGAATGAAAAGAATAGATGCTATCAAAATACAGCGATTGATTAAAATCTGGAGGGGGTGGAACTAGCCCTCCTTGTTGCCCATACGGATAATAATCATTATAGGTTAAGTGATTAGTGTATAGCAGTAATTTCCCATCCATTAGTTGAGCCAATTTGATCGCTTCAATAACCGCAATAGTTGATAATTTATGATCGGGATGAGCATCGATTGCTGGGTATGGAGTAATAATAAATTTCGGTTGAAATTTGATTATAATTTTTTCTAGGTCACTAACAAGTGCAGTCCATGTTGCTTTCCCACTTGTTTCTGGTGTTAATGTTGATATATTTTGTTTTCGAAAATAGTTAACATCTTGAATGCCTGAATACTGTGAGTTTACTGCAACTACTTTATGTTGGAACATTTGCATTAAAGTGCCATCAAAATACCCTAAGTTAATAGATTTTTCTGGGCTTACCCCCGCTAACAAGGGAGTAGTAATGCTATTCCAAACTCTTATTTTTCCTTTTGCTTGGTAATGTTGTTTTTTTTCTGGGTAAATTTCATCATAAGTATGTGCTCCAGCTTCACCGGCTGTAATCGTAACTATCACCGAATCATGTTGCGCATAGAGATTAAATGCTGCGATTTCAGCATCATCTGGATGAGGAGATATAACAATAAGCTTTACTGGTTTAGCAAGTTCGGGGGTATTAAATAAAATAACTTTGGCTTGTTGATCTTTAATCGTCACGTGATGACCAATAAGTTGCACGTTTATAATGCCTTCTTTCTGTATTGGAGCTAAGTTAATATAACGCTCTCCTGAGACGCCACGCTCTAATGTTAAAACGGATCGACTATTTTCATTAATTACTTCTACAAAGGGCTCCGCAAAATAGCCAGCCAAGTTAGACTTAACGTCTAACTTAATAAACCCTGTATCCCATTTTTCCGGGCTATTGAAACTAAATTTTTGTTGCTGTATCTGTACCCTTACTGCTGTATGAACGCTACTACTGAGTGCGTATTGATAATTTTGCGTTACATCATACTTATATTTTCCTGCTAATACCTGGTAGGCAATAGCTAATATACAAACGACAGATAATAGGGAAATTAATACCTTTTTAAACATGCTTATTGTCAGCTAGGGATTTTCCATATGCTAACAGTGTTTGTTCTAATGTTTTTTCCCATGTTATAGATTGGGTTTTTTTATGACCATTTTTGGCCAAAAATAGGCAATGCTTTGGATTATTAAGTAAGGTTTTAATATGCGCTGCTATTTCAGTACTATCTTTTGGGTTATCAATTAATATAGCTTCATTGGTGCTCAAATGCTCGGAAAAACCACAGTAATTTTTATTACTCACGATAACAGGGAGTGAATAAGCCATTGCCTCTAAAACGACCATTGCATAAGTATCAGATAAAGTAGGGTGGACCAATGCATCTGCTGCTGGATAAAACGTATTCATATCTTCACAAACACCAATAAAATGAACGTTTTGAGTGAGCTGAAAACCCTTTACTTGATCTATAAATTTTTCTGGGCTGTCATTACCTGCAACAATTAAATGTATACTTGAATCATTTATTTGGTGTATAGCTTCTAACAAAACACCTAAGCCTTTATTTTTATAATTATTAGCTACAAAGAGAAGGGTAAAATTTTCTTCTGATATATTTAATAAAGTACGTTGCTTATTTCGACTACTTACGTGCACCTCAGGCATACTATCGACTTGAATACCTGGGTAAGCAATATTAATATTCTGTGAGATTTCTGGGTAACTGCAAAGAATGTTTTTTGCTAGCAATTCAGATACTGCAATTATTTGACGGTTATTTTTAGTACAAAGCTGTTGTTTTTCTAGCCATAAATAACTCAACATTCTAGGGCTTATCGCTGTATTTAGGTAGCGTAGAAATTTCTTTAAACCTGAAATCTCAGTGTAACGACTTAAAATACAAGGAACATGTAAAGTCTGTACGTTAGCATGAGGGATGCGTGCATGCGCATGTATGATGTCAAACTTATTTTCCGTTGCCTGACGCACCCACCGAGCAAACAGTAAGTCATTTATATACCGTGGTTTATCTAACCTTTTAGGAATAATATGAAACTGAATATCTTTAGATTGACTGGTTCCTATGGACTGACAGTAAACATGAACTTTATGTTGCCTGGCCAGTCGTTCAGTTAGTTCAACACAATACCTTTCCGCACCACCGATACGTGTGTAATTTTGAATAACAACTGCAATTTGTAACTGTTGTGAATTATTAAGACTCATACAAGTTAAAATTTTAAATATTTAGAGGTCGGTAGTGCTTGCAAAAAAGGAGCATATTATTTAAACCCCTCTTATTAAGCACTCCTTCATATTTTAATAAATAGCCTTCTGCCATTTTTTTTGAATGAAATAAATATCGTGCATATTCACTACAGTATTTAGAGTGAAAAAACGTTAGGCTGAATGGCGTTAATTATGTTTATCTACTTACATGGGACTTTAGTCTAATACTTTATTCTTTGATCAAGTGTTGTATTACAGATCTTACGCTATCAACGCTAACATCACTAAACCCTTCAACGCCATCTAAAGACTTTAGCTTAATTCTATCAGCCGTTGGCATCTCTAACTCTGCTTGTAAAATAACGGCTTTATCATTTAATGGCGGGGTAAATTCCGGTGTAGAGCTTCTATATATTGCTATCTGAGGAATATTTAACGCGGCAGCAATATGCATTAACCCCGAATCATTACTGATGGCTAAATCCGCACAAGATAGTAAATCTATAGCATCTAATAAACTCGTCTTACCGCACAAACTCATCAACTGACAACCACTTTTTGCTTCTATTTCATGGGCCGTAGCAAAGTCATTGGGAGAGCCTAATAAGATCACCTCGCAACCTTCTTGAGTTAATTCTTTTGCAATAGCCGCATATTTTTCTGTAGGCCATCGCTTGGCTGGGCCAAATTCAGCACCCGGCATTAAAGCAATTAACTTTTTCCCTTTATTTAAACCTAATTTTGTTTGCCATTCAGCAACATTAGCCATATCCACACTTAATTGTGGTTTTGGAATCTCATTTAATTCGGGAATTTTTGAATCTGCATCTAAGCCCAAATAGACATAACGTTGCACCATGTATGGCAATTGTTCTTTATCCATTTTGCGCTTATCGGTAAGCAAGCCATAACGCATTTCGCCTAAGTATCCTGTGCGTTTAGATGTACCACACCAATACCCAGTTAAGGCTGATTTCCATGTCACTGGCATTGTAATGACTTGATCGTATTTGTTTTTTTGTAGCTGCTTCCCAAGGTTTCGACGTACCGTCCAACCAAATTTCCCACGCTGAACATCAATTTTATAATGACAATTAACTTCAGGCATCCGTTGTAATAAACCATAAACCCAAGGTGGTGAGATAACATCAAGTGTTAAATCTTCATATTGTTGATGTAAGGATTTAAATAATGATTGCGCCATGACCATATCACCCACCCACGCAGGTGAAAAAATAAGAATCTTCATAATTTTTGTTGGTGTACTCTACTTAAAACGTGATCAACGGAAATAGAATTTATTGCATCCAAACTTGAAATTTTCTTTTGCCAAGGCAGTTGCTCTACTGTTTTATAGAGAAAAGAATAGGAATTTCAAGCCACAAAGTCAAGATATTATTTGATTTTCGACGCCCAACAGTCTCTCAACTGTCTGTCAGTAAGATGAGATTAAATCCACCCATTCCACACTTTTGAGCAAAACAGGCTGAACCACTCTGAATTTTTCACTTTTTCAGTTTTGAAGCACAGAGAAACTTGTGACATGCTCCGGAAGAATTTGCAGATTCAGCCTATTTAGAAGGCTACCAGCTTACCGTTTGATCAAACTCATCGTCCGTTGTCGGATTCACTGCGTTATCATCCTCATACGGAGCTTGATCTATCTCCGCACAGAATATAGGCGGGGCACGAGCCGGAGCAATCGCCGGTAAATGATCCAGCACAAAACCAAACGCAATCGCAGCGATGCCGATAACTGGAGCCACTATGCTATGTTGGGATACGCCAATATCTTCGTAGGCGATTGGCGAGGCGCAGATCTTGTATCTGCCCCCATGATTGCACAGAAATTAAAAAACCAGCGCTTAGGCATGAATCACCAGCATCCTGCAGTAATAGGAGATTTAGCACCCGTGTGTGTAAGCTCCAAGTTTCCACAACTATCGCTTACTTGAGCGCCTGTCGGAGTGGCACGTAAGGTGTAAGTATTTACCGTACTCACCTCAATCGTTAATAAATAGAAAGCCGCCCCCCCCCCAGTAGGACTTTGCGTAGCAAAAACACTAGGCGCCCCCGTATCAGGAGATCCTGCCCCCTGGTACGTATTGGCCTCGGTATAGTGCCGTTCCATAGCATTAGCAAGTCCCAGCAGAGCTCCTTTCCCATCTGCACGTCGAGACTTATACACACTTTCCTGATAACTTGGATAAGCAATGCTAGCCAGTATGCCTATAATCGCTACCGTAATCATCAGCTCAATTAGCGTAAAACCTTTTATTTCCCTAGCCTTCATCATTACACTCATTCTTAATTATTAATATCCGGCAGCATAATTTGCATATTAGGCCTAACTTCCAACTGTTTAATGACCTTTTTATCCCCTAAAACAAAATTAACAATACTACCTCGTTTTAATTCGCTACGATTATTAATAGATAGCCCTGGTTTTATCTTATAAGGGCTATTATTAATGACGATATAATGCTTGCGTAGATCAACCCGATTAACTGCACCCGATTGATTAATGTCCGCAGCACTGACCACTTGGCTTAACATAAAGAAAAGCAGCATTATTTTCCACATTTTATTCTCCTAAAACCCATTAACGTAACTCCTGCCAAGAAATCCTTTTCATACCTGAGCTAGAACCAATGTTCCTTTTCGGTATCGTCCCCCCTTCTTCAGTTCCCGGTGTATATTGTTTATCACTTAAAAAACTTGATGAAGCTGGAAACCCCTTAGTAAATCGCTCCCCTGTTGCAGCATAGTCGTTTGCAGGTGTCCCTCCATCATCTAGAAGATCCTTCTCATCCACTTTCTCATCACCGTTCAAATCAAACACAGCACTATCGGGTCGTCCTCCTGTCTCTAACTTAACTGACATTAAAAAACCAGATCCACCGGCGCTACAAAGTGAGCTTTCAGGAATCCAAGTATTAAAAAAGACAATATCATTAACAATATCTGAGTCTACAATCACTCGCTCGCCACTATTTTGCGTTAAACGTATATACCAACCATCATCTGGGCTTGCGCTCGTATAATCAACACTATTATTAGTCAGCACATTAAAATCACTGGAAACATCCGAGCCATCATTAAAAAAACTGCCTGTTTCAAAAGTTTGTTCGACTAAGTCACTGGTAGTAAGCGAGCTGACTCCATGATCCCAGACACCATAAAAAGACTGCACACCCGTCGTTGTAATATCATCAGCAACCAAGTATTGACCAGAACCAAATACAACCATTATATTTGGTGTCCCTCCTATACTAACCGAAGGATTTTTGGCAATCGCAGGTTTATTTGTTATCGGCTGATTACTTGCTGTAGTAAATAAAGGACTCCCTGAAAAACCAACGCCCCAATTACTTGCACTCTTATCAGAGACATCAAAAGCCCATAAATGTCCGTGTAAATCTCCCGCATAAATTCTATCGATAACTGAATCGCCATTGGTATCAGCTGCTTGTGGCGTAGACAACCCATTACAATGACTAGATACATTGGCACAGTCACTACTCACTATCGTTCCTGCTCCTGTTGCCAATTCTATATAATCACTACCCGGCGTCCAAACTCCATCCAAACCACCCTCTAAGAAAACAATAAATAATTTTGCACTGCCGTCGCCATTATTATTGTAACCATTACCAAAAATTGCCGCCCAACGCCCATTGTTCATCATCCCTATCGAAGCCTGACTATACGAATAGCCCATATCAGAGTCATCGCTATCATCGAACTCCCATAAGGCAACTGTTGCTGCATTCGCTTCGGAAAATTGGCTCGGATCGGTTACGTCTAATGCAAAAACACCTTTTCCACCCGCTCGATTACCGCCCACTAAAACACTATGCCAAGCATTTCCCGCTCCTGTATCAAAATAAGCATCTTCCACTACAGAGGGCAGGTCAACATAGTATTGGTGCGTATAAGCAGGGTCCGTTAAATAATGTAAACCACTTGCAGCGCTAGCCGCTGAAAAAACATTGTTAGGTATATACCCCAATTCTTCTACCCCTGTATTCGCATCAAAGCCATGCAACATACCATCATTAGCCCCCACATAAACCATTCCAGCCCTACTCATCCCCGAGGAAAATGCACTATAAGGCTGAGAAGTAGGAAAAGGAGAGGAATCCGGCCAGTTTGACTGTGGACTACCGACATAAATAGGATCGGAGTGAATAATATCGCCCAATAATTTACTTCTGACACGAAAATTATAGTTACCTCCCTGCTCATTAGCCCTATCTCCTCTTAAATAATTTAATCGCGCCTGCGCAATTGCATTATTTCCAACACTACCATCAGGGTTTACTTTCAAATCATCTTGTTGTGCCGCCAAAAGCGATGCCCACTGGAATGGAATCCCTTGTGTACCATTAAATGTTAATATTGTACGTGTCGTTGCTGGAGAGCTGCGCGCATCTAAAACATCGGCAGCTTTCCAATTGGGTGTTGTAGCAACATTCCCATTCGTTGCAGTCAAAGGGAATGATAATAAATCCCCCGTCCAGCTATTATTAACATTACTAAATTGCGCTAGAAAAACCGCACTACTCCCCGTCAAGGTCGTTGTATTAAACGACACAGACGCCGCACTACCAATACGACTACCAATGTTTGCCAGTGCATCATTTAATGAATTAGACACTGCTTGCGGAGTTCTAGCCGAAACATAAGTTCCTTTACTGTTATAGGCAGCATGCCATAAATCATCAATTTTTTCAGGGTTACTATTAAAAGGATTCCCCCAATTACTTCCTTCCGACAATCCAGGCGAATTACCTGGCCAGCCATCACTATCGGTATCAGATAATAGCCCCGTTAGACCAAAAGCCACGGTAAAAGTCACCATATGCTGATGAGAGGCCGAATCAAATATATTGGTAGGTACTACATTCGCTAATCCACTTAAATCCCGATCATAATAATACTGAGCAACATCCGCCACGGTATTACTATAACTATCACCATCTGCATTACCTACATCAGGGGTCCATCCATTCCAGTAACCATCAGTAAACAAGACCGAAAAATTCTGTTGGCATTGTTCTACAATCGGATCCGTATGCCCATCTGTATTATCAAAATATTGGCCGGTACGCTTTAACCCTCTTCTTAACGGTGTGCCAGAGGTCGGCCAGTCAAAGCTAAAAAAATTATTTAAAAGATTGGTATTATGCGCGCCAAAACTCGACAACCCACCTGGTACTTCTATAAATAAGTTCAAGTACTTATTAATAACACTCAAACCATAGCGATAATTAGGGTTTTCAGTAATCACTCGCGCAACTGCAGATTTAGTGACAAATGAACGCCTACGCGAATATTGATACCAATTTGCAATATCTTGTTGGACCTGCGCAACCGACTTGCCGTTTAATGCAGCATGCCCAAGACTTCCGGATACAGTCGCAATACGGGTTAGCGTTTCATTTAATCGGCCTTCATTACTACCTGAACTTGTTGGCAAGTAAGTTACCTGATCAACTGCTATTTGGCTACTAGTGACGGTATACCGTAAGTGCTCGTCCCATAAATCCACTTCATCATTGGAACCTATCGTACGATTAATATTAGACCCTCTTTTAGGAATAGCACCAGAATAGCCATGCGTATCCTGCCATACCGCATAAACAAATCCACTTAAATTACGGATCCTGTTGTACCCAGCAGATCCTGGCTGAGGATCACTTCGAGCAGAACTAAAAGAAGCATGTGCTAAACCAGTCCCATCCCAAGGTTGATAATTAATATCTGGATTAAAATAAAGTATATTAAAATCTTTAGACCTTATCCGCCAGTCAGCATCAAAGGTACTACTTGAACAGGACTCTATATCGTTACCACACCCAGTTCCATAGGCATTATCTGCATTTGCAAAAGGATAAATAAAATAAGCCCACCATGAACCATTATAATTCGCATATAAACCATTATCTATACGCCAATTAATAAAGCATTGACTATTGCCTGAAGACCCATCTGCATCACGATCGTAAAGACAATGATTCCAATGCTTAGCGGTTAAAATACTCCAATCCATCGAGCCGGAATCATCAATTTCAAAAAAAATGTTCGGCGGGACATTGCTTGCGGCAAACAATGGAGAATCAACTAACGCTCCAGGCGCTGCGTATACAGGCACAGCAGATAACCAGATCAATGCTGCTACCATCGTTTGAAAAAAATAATATCGTCTATGCTGAGTCATACCAAATTCCTTCTAACCATTACTAAATAAATACTAAGGCTGAAATTGAGATTTACCGCCATAATAACTACGCAGAACAACCTCACTACTATCCTGACCGCCCGTTCCCCTAGCCGTAACCATAAACACATATTTTCTCCCTTTTAGATCGACATCAGTTATCTGAGAGGTATAGCTAATAAAATAACGTGGCTGACTGGCGACTAAGGTGCTACCTGTTGCATATTCAACAGATGTATTATTGTCCGTCCAAGTTGCTAAATTGTTAGCCTTTGGCGTAGGACAAGCGGGAGTAACACACCCTGTACAACCGGTTACCCCTTGGCGATAAAACAAACCAGCCGTGCCATTACAAAAACTCTGAATAGAACCTGCGCCATTATTTCTAAGCTGTTCAATACGTTTCTCGCCTGCACGTAATGCCGACTCCGCTGATTGAAACGCTAAACTTTGATCACGATAATTACCCGCCATTTTTTCTTCCAAGCCGGTCACTTGCATACCTGTTATGCCGATTAAAGTCAGTAATAACAACATAATCAAGCTAATAGCCAACACCACCCCTTGTTGGCGCTTTTTATTGGTCAAAACTATCATACGCTTCTCCCCCCTGTTATAAGCGATTACGCAAAGCAATCGTTGTTGTATAAACTCGTCGTAGCCTTCTATCTGTTGCCGTGGGTGTTGCACCATTGTAGCTATACTGCAATGGCTTCGAGGCTATATTGTCCTTTAGCGTCTGTAACAATAGACTAATACGCACACTAACGACCCTACCCCACTCAACAACTGTATCCGCATCAACATAATAATTCGCCAAAGCATCATCGTCACTGTCTTCACCATACAAAATTTGCATATCTTCAACGCCTTCAACTAGCTCTTCTGCGTCTGCATTGTTAATGCGTTTAAATAACGATGGCTGTCCATTAGCACCCGCCTGAATACTATAGGTAATAAAGGCTAGTTTATAAATCTGTGCATCAGTGCCATAACGAATATCGTTATTAGGAGCTTCAAGGCCAACCTCTAGTTTTTTAGAAGCATTCATGGATCCTCCGGTATTATGCACAGCAAGATCGAACGCTGCCCCCGAATTTAAATTAGTAATTTGAAAAATATCGCCTGACCGACAATCAGAGAGCAGAACAATATCATCATCAAGCAAGCCACTGCCACTGGTTACTTTTATATTTGCAGCAACGGTAGTCGGCTGAGAGACAAGAAACACATTGCTTGCCATAGCACCTCTCAATATGAAGCTATCAGTTCCATCCAAAATATCATTAACTGCAGTATCATTATTTATTCCGGCCAACCCTGCTGTATATCCATCATAAGTGGCATTAGGCTTAAGCTTGCTTTCTATCTGTGCTGATTTTATACATCCCCAAAAATCCACCATGCGCATATCCCTAGCAATAAAGTCCATGCTAAATCGCCCATTCTCCTGCAAACCGGCCAAAGCATCTTGTATTCTATAGGTTTGCGAACTGCTTAAAAAAATCTGAATCACACCGCCTGTTAAAAAAGCCCCCAATAACAAGGCAATCATTATTTCAATCAGACTCATGCCTCGTTGTTTTTTTACTCTTAATATGCTTTTCATAACTGAAAATCCGTCTGGAAACTAGGATCAGCGTCATCAATATTATTATCTCGATTATCATCCCACTGGACTTGAATACTGAACAGTGACAGTGCGGCATTATAAGTAACCGTCCCTACCGCATTAACTCCGGGAAGTGCTGCCTGAAGTGTGGCTATCCACTCAAACAAATCATTTTCTGCCATTTCAGTAGCTGTACAACCGACCAATGTAGAACATCCCGCATGAGCGGTCGCATTCCCTACGACATAAGTACTCGCACCGCCTAGTTTGGCCTCGTCATGATTTGCTCTTATTCTATCAGCCATATCGTAAGCCATCTGCGTCGCTTGGCTCCGAAAATAAGCTGTTTGATTATGCTTTAATGACGTTGTTTGTAATCCTGCTAAACCTAATAGACCAACTGCCAGCACAACGACTGCTATTAGCACTTCGATTAATGTAAAACCTTGATTATTTGACATCACGCCTCCTTATGGTGTGCAAGAAGCAATATTAGCATTAGCAGCATCCGGATCATTGGGGATACCGTCACTATCTGTATCATCAGCAACAGCACTACGACCTACCGCATTAATAGTTATTAACTTGGAAGTCCTCGCGACAGGAACAGACTTTGCACATAAAATAAAACGCTGTTTTGCCTGAGCTTCCCCTCTACTGTTATAACTAACGAAAACTCCCCCATCTCCCTTTAAGGTATAGCCGTTTGCCAACGAACTATATTCCTTTAAGAGTTCATCGCCCGTAGAAAAAGCATTAGATTTATCATTATCAACAAAAACTTGCCAGCCAGCTTCCCACTGCGCACCTGATTTACTCACCACTACAGTTTGATTACGCTTCACCGCTTCACTGCGAGCAAAACGTAAAGCAGCGATAAATTCATTTGTCATCGTAGTTACTCGACTACTCGTTATGCTAGCACTAAAACTTGGTATGCCAATACTTGCCACAATACCTGCAATGGAAAGCGTGACCATCAATTCCATTAAAGTGAACCCTGAGTTATGTTTATACATACCAATCCCTATTTTGATGAGGCCTTTGAAGAATAGGAATTACAAGTCATAAAGTCAAGATATTATTTGACTTTCGGCGACAAATAGTCTACTAACTACTGTAAGATGAGATTAATATTC
>DUBW01000054.1 GCA_012960135.1 Methyloprofundus sp. | reverse complement strand
CGGTATTCCCTACGCTGTGCGCCGCATATTATTGGTGTCGTCGAAGATGCTTTACCGTGGTTCAGACAGTTTATTGAGAATGAATTAAACAGCGCTAATGATAATCCTATTATTGATGCTGAAGGTGAACATGTTTTACATGGCGGGCATTTTTATGGTGGACATATTGCATTTGCTATGGACAGCATGAAGATGGCTATTGCGAATTTAGCTGACCTAATGGACAGGCAGATGGCGCAACTTATGGATACTAAATTTAATCATGGTTTACCAGCTAATTTATCAGGGGCTTCCAAGCAGCAGGCTATGTTAAACCATGGCTTTAAAGCGTTGCAAATAGCCGTATCAGCATGGACAGCGGAAGCATTAAAAAACACCATGCCTGCCAGTGTGTTTTCGCGTTCTACTGAATGTCACAATCAGGATAAGGTCAGTATGGGCACCATTGCTGCTCGTGATTGTATTCGCGTTTTAGAACTCACTGAGCAAGTTGCATCGGCCATGTTAATTGTGGTGGTGCAAGGGGTCGAATTACGAGGGCAACAATATCAGTCAAGTGATGAGATTAAAACAACAATTAAGCAAGTCAGGGAGCATGTTGCTTTTCTTGAAACAGACAGGGCGTTAGAACCGGAATTAAGACTCTGTATACAGTTAATTCAAGACCAACATTGGACGCTTTATGAGTAAGCCACTGGTTAAATGTGAAGTTGAAATAGATGTGCCCTTTTTTGATGTGGATTTAATGGAAATTGTCTGGCATGGACACTATGTTAAATACTTTGAAATTGCACGCTGCGCCTTATTAGACAAAATTGATTACAACTATATGCAAATGCGTGAATCGGGTTATACATGGCCGGTCATAGATATTCGTTTACGTTATGCTAAACCTGCCAGGTTTGAACAAAGAATCATTGTTCATGCTGAGATTAGTGAATGGGAAAATCGCTTAAAAATTAATTATAAAATCGTCGATAAATTAACGGGGGTTCGTTTGACCCGTGGGCATAGCTGTCAAGTGGCTGTCGATATAAAAACCGAGGAAATGTGTTATGAGTCGCCTGCTATTTTATGGAAAAAGTTGGGGTTAAAAAAAGTTGAGTGATTATGATGTTATTGTTATCGGTAGTGGAATAGGGGGCTTAACCTCGGCGGCTTTGTTGGCAAAAGCAGGAAAATCCGTGTTGGTTTTGGAAGCCCACGATAGACCGGGGGGCTATGCACATGGCTTTAAACGAAAAAAATATCAATTTGATTCCGCTGTTCATTTGATTAGTGGTTGTGGCGAACAAGGCTACTGTGGTGGACAAGTCATTTATAAAACCTTGCAGGCATTAGATCTACTTGATGAAATTGAGTTTATATCTATCAACCCGTTTAGTCATGTTGTTTTCCCTGAATTTACCTTAGATTTGCCACAAACGATAGATGCGTTTGTCAGTTCATTGGCACAACAATTTCCTGAACAACAATTAGGCTTAAAGAAATTAACCGATCTGTGTTTGCAATTAGCAGAAGAAATTACCATTGCTGATGAATTGATGGCTGAGCTTGAGGTAGAACATGCCCAGCAATTAATGCCCGCTTTATTTAAATATCGGAAATCAACGCTGGCTGAGGTGGTTGAGCACTATATAAGCGATCCCAAGCTGTTAGCTGTATTTGCCTGTAACTGGCCATATTTGGGCTTACCTCCATCGCAAGTGTCTTTTGTCTATTGGAGTACGATGTTAATAGGCTATATGGTTGATGGCGCTTATTATTGTAAAGGTGGTTTTCAACAATTAGCTAATACGCTTGTTAAAGGTTTGCAATTACACGGGGGGCAGATTCACTATAAAACGGCTGTTGACTCAATCATCATAGATAATAAACAAGTCACTGGTGTTATTGTAAATAATAGAGCCATTCATGCAGAGCAAGTTATTTCCAATGCTGATCTTAAGCAAACTGTATTTAATTTGGTTGGTGAACAGTACTTTACGCCTCGCTATATCCAGCGAATAAAGAAGATGCAACATTCCTTATCTATTTTTGTGGTGTATATCGCTACAGACCTAGATCTAAAAACGATGAATATTAGACATGAGTCATTTTGTTACAGTGATTTTGACCATGAACATAATTATGCCAAAACGTGGCAGGGTGATATCACATGGATCAGCATTACCGCACCGACACTGGTTGAACCGGATTTAGCACCGGCGGGTGAGCATTTATTAATACTGACAACCTTGTTACCTTATCAAGTGACTGATTCATGGAAGCAAGCTAAGCCAGAATATATGCAAAAAATGATAGACCTTGCGAGCCAGACAATTCCAGACCTTAAAGAACATATCCTTTTTGTTGAAGGTGGCTCACCCGCTACCATGCAACGGTATACCCGGAACCATCAAGGGGCTGCATATGGCTGGGATGTTACACCCGGTCAAGTGGGACCGGCAAGAATACAAAATCAATCACCGCTTAAAGGCTTATATTATGCAGGACACTGGACGTCTCCGGGTGGCGGTGTGTATGGGGTGAGTGTTTCGGGTGTGCAAGCAGCACAGAAGATCCTGGCTGTTAGAAAACAGTCGGACTTTTGGTTGCTACTACAGTCTGAGTGCGAATAAGGTAACAATTTTTTAGGTGAATTTTGCTAATGAAAAAGTATTAATGATCAATGATTAAAAAAATGTTTAGTGTTATTAAAGCCATTTGTATAACGTGCTTGTTTCTACTCTACCCCTATCTGGTCTACCAAAGTATAGAAAGTGGTGTGGTATGGCTGGCCCCTGCTATTTTTTCAGCTATTTTTTTGATGCAGGCCTTGGCCGCACGACAGTTAAAAACCAAACTAATCAAAGTGCTTATATCTATCGGTTTACTATTTGGCGCTTATTATTTACAGACCATAACAGCTAAAGTGTTGCCAGTATTTATTCAGCTACTACTCATGTATTTCTTTGGACGGACTTTGTTAAAAGATAAAGGACCGCCATTTATTGAAAGTTTTGTCAGACTGCAGTTTTCTGAAATTCCTGCTGAAATTTGTCACTATCTTCGACAGTTAACTGT
>DUBW01000053.1:1940-3110 GCA_012960135.1 Methyloprofundus sp. | reverse complement strand
GTAAGCACGCAGCTTTTCTGTGAAGTTGGGCAGGACGTACCAGGGCTTACTATGCTGGCGTTGTGAGTGAATTAAGGGACTGGACCGTCCCCGGTCAGGCGGTATAGGCGCGTTCATGCCCTAAATTATGCTTGCTTTATTGTCGTAAGATTGCGTTTTTCATTGCCCTTTATCACCCACATTATCTCTGCGTCTTAGCCTTAAACAGGCAACAAATAAGGTTAGTTTAATCGTCGACTGCCACAATTTTGATCTGCGGTTGTAAGCGGCTTAATCCCATAAAAAAATGTTCCGCTGGCGCTATCACCTCAAATTCCATCAGGTTATCAGCCCAGTTTAGTCGCCGTGGCGGCTCTGTGGGTATCGCGTGAATCGCAGCACCAATAGTATATCTACCTACCCCAATATTCATTGCCAACCGATATTCAACAGTACAGAGCAATCCTGCTTTAATGCTTAACTCTTGCTGATGATGGTAGGTGTTCGTGCCGAAGATATCTTGACCGTATTTATCCCGAATAATAATACCTACCGCCAACTTATCCATATTTACATGTGCTTCTATCTGGATAGCGATAACGACTTCATCACCCGAAACAATCACCGAGCCTTGCCGGTGCCCATCTATACTGACCTCTTTAATGACCGCTTCCAGCGTGCCATAGGATACAGTTTTACCCTCCTGCACCACGAAATCGGTATGGTGTTTATTTTTAGTTGATAGCAATCGGTTGTATTGATTAACTATCTCATCTGGCTTGCCTTGCGCTACTATTTTGCCTTTATTAAGCAGTATGGCTTGATCGCAGAGTTTTTTAACGGCATCCATATCATGCGAGACAAAAATAATGGCACCGCCCTGCTGCTTAAACTCTCTGATTCTAGCCATACATTTCTGCTGAAAGCCTGCATCCCCGACAGACAATGCTTCATCAATAATAAAACATTGCGGATCAGCATTGATGGCAATGGCAAATGCCAGACGCATAATCATACCGGATGAATAGGTTGATAGTGGCTCATCAATAAAAATGCCTATCTCGGCAAAATCCAGGATCAGTTGTTCTTTGGTGTTTATTTCTGCTTGAGTCATTCCCAGCAAGGCACCATTCATGGCGATATTAGCGCGCCCGGTTAAATCGGGATTAAAGCCCGTACCTAACTCCAATA
>DUBW01000053.1:1174-1801 GCA_012960135.1 Methyloprofundus sp. | reverse complement strand
CGTGAAAACTGACATCATCTAAAGCCTGATAGTTTTTATGGTAGCTTTTACGCAACACAATTTCTTTTAAACGATGCGCGGGTGAACTGTATAGCTTAAAGGTTTTGCTGATATTCTTTACTTCAATCACCCGAGTGCCTGTCCATAATATGTGAAAATCATAAATATACTGCAGAAGTAGCCTGCACTTAAAACAATAACTAATAAGGCTCTATTACGCCATAAACAATACCGCATAATAGCGATTACCAGACTTAACAAAAGGACTGTTGCTATCAATAGCAGCGCAATTAGACTGATCATAAAAAATCCCTGATATCTTTTTCTAACACTCTGTACATTAAAAACGCCATAATGAGTAAACAGTGGGCGATCAGGGTAATGATCATCAGCCCGCTCAAGTCGGGTATGCTGTGATAGACAAAGACGCTTTGCCATATCTTGATAAAACTATAGACCGGGTTATAAACCATTAACTGACTCAGTGAACCCGGCACTATAGCGACCACATAAACAATCGGCGTAAACCAAAACCAGATTTGCATAACGATAGCGGTAAACTCTTTAAGGTCGCGTATAAATACGGTTAATTGAGCAATAATAAAGCCCAGTGCAAAAGCAAAAACC
>DUBW01000053.1:0-986 GCA_012960135.1 Methyloprofundus sp. | reverse complement strand
AAATAAACGGTACTTGATCGAGAAACGGTATTGGCAAATGCCAGCCAAGGGATTAATCCACTGACTAAATAGATACTGTAACTATAATCCCCTTCCACACCGGGCATTCTGGCACTCATTATCTTAGAGAATATCAGGGTATAGATCATAATATTCACTAGCGGGGAGATAAAGCTCCACCCGACTCCCAGAATTGAACCTGAATAGCGTTCAGTAAAATCCCGTTTAGTAAATTCTATTAATAGGCGCAATTTCATTAAGTTTATCGTTCTCCAATTATTATTACCCTACTGCTCGAATAACTTATTTTATCTTTAAATGATATTTTTAACCATTAAGGAATAATTAAACGTGTGGAGGGCTATTTTTATAGCGCATTAAAAGTTAAAATAATTTTGCAGCAGAGAATACTCTCACAACTCATCAGCCAACCTTCCCCAGCAAAAGAGGGCATAAGATCCGCACTGCGTTAAAATAACAACAGCGTATTATACTTCACCCGGCCGTATCCGCGCGAAGTATAGAATGTGAAATAAAAAACCATCTGCCACTGACCAATTCATCATTAACTCCTTCTATATGGCTAAACAATCATGCAAACAACGATTACTCTCCCTCCCGGTGTTGGGTAAATTTATCCGGGGTCTTGCGGCACTAAAAAACAGTAGTAGAACCCAGCATCGCGTTGCAGAACTGGAACTCAAATACGCTGAACTCTCTGCCAGCTTAAATGAACGACAATTAAACTTTAAAATCGACATGGCGCGGACGCTGGCCAGAAAACAAGATTTAGCTGATGATGCAGCCCCTCAGCCCATTCCGCAACCATTACCTAATGATCTGGACAGTTTTTATATTGCCTTTGAAAATCAGTTCCGTGGCACAGCACAGGAAATCAGGCAACAACAAAGTAAATACCTGCCCTTCTTAAACGCTTTACAACAAAGCAGCAACGAACCTTTACTGATTTTAGATGTCGGCTGTGG
>DUBW01000052.1:7005-19011 GCA_012960135.1 Methyloprofundus sp. | reverse complement strand
CACCTACGGCTAGTGTGCTTGTTGCAACCAAGCCATCATTATTGGCTTGTTTTATTTACCTTATATAGAGCAATGACAAGAGCTTTGTATTACGTACACAATGCAATTTCACTTGCTTAAATTGCAAAAGAGCCAAAAAAATTATTCGCAAACTAGTACTTCACCCCTTAAGTATCTGACAAAATAAAATGAGAGGATCAGTATCATACAATCCTGGGAAATAGGCTTTAGCCTACACAAATTATGCCCATGTAATATAGGCTAAAGCCTACTCCTCAGTATTATCGTTTCTATACTAAAGTTATTTTATTTATTAATACCAGAAACAAAAAAGGCTTTTACATTATGTAAAAGCCTTTCTTATCGAGTGTCTTAATGATTCACAACGACTAAAATGCGCATCCCGGTTTAACATCAAACTTCTTCAAGATGATCGCCATCGGGCAAAAGCCGGAAAAAGCAGACTGAAATAAATTGGCACCAACAAAAGCGATAAACCACAGCCAGTTGACAGAATGGTACTGGGATAAAGCCAGGCTAATTAAAATAAATACCCCTGCTACTGCTAACACGATACGATCTATCGTCATCTTTATATTCCTATTTTAAGCGAACTACGCCCATAAATTTTAAAATCATTTTTTCATAATACGG
This sequence comes from Methyloprofundus sp., assembly GCA_012960135.1. Taxonomy (GTDB): domain Bacteria; phylum Pseudomonadota; class Gammaproteobacteria; order Methylococcales; family Methylomonadaceae; genus Methyloprofundus. The sequence continues at coordinate 18,357 of DUBW01000052.1, read as the reverse complement.
CTCGCTTATACCTTTGCGAATTTTGCGCATAAAGTATTTCTCAAAGCCAATTTTAGCCAGATGTACCCACTTGCCCTCTTGTGACCAAGTAATGTTGCGTGGTGGAATTTGCGGTACGGCTAAAAATGCAATCCCGGTATCGCCCATATCAGCAAGACATAAAGCATTTAAACTAGGGACATCCGATGGCTCCTTTCCTGCTAATTCATCTCTGATGTTATGCGCCGCCGCTGTGACCATCGATTCAATCATATACCCTGTCTTAGGCGTGCCCACAGGTAATGGTGTCTTCTCTACTGGCGGCAAAGCAATACAGACACCAACAGAATAAATATTTTTAAAGGTCGGGTTACGCTGGTGTTCGTCTACAATAATAAAACCGCGTGGATTGATTAAACCCTCTGCTTTGGTATGTCGTACTGCGTCAATACCAGTAAAGGCAGGCAACATCATAGAATGTTTAAAGGGCAGTTCGTGCTTTTGCTTCTCGGCACCATTTTCATCAACCTCGGTAACAAACATCATACCCTTTTCGATCTTATCGACTTTGGCATTGGTGATCCAGTTAATGGTTTTCTCGCGTAGGGCACTTTCCAACATTCCCTTAGTATCGCCGACACCGCCTAGACCTAAATGACCAACATACGGTTCAGAAGTAACAAAGGTCATCGGTACCTTGTCACGAACTTTACGCCTACGCAATTCCGTTTCCAGAATCATTAGATATTCATAGGCGGGTCCAAAACAGGATGCGCCTTGAACTGCTCCAACAATAATGGGACCAGGGTCTTGCATGTATTTTTCCCAATCCTGTGCTGCTACTGCTGCATGGTCTACATGACAAACTGAAGAAGTATGACCTTCAGGCCCTAATCCGGGTACTTCGTCAAAAGCGAGCCTTGGTCCTGTAGCAATAACCAAATAGTCGTATTCAACTGCAGAGCCATCGTCTAAATCAATTTTATTATTTTTAGGATCTACTTTAGTGGCTGCTTTTTGAATAAATTCTATGCCTTTTTTCTGAAAAACAGGTGCAAGCTTAATTTTAAGTTCCTCTGGTGTACGCCATTTAGGTGGTACCCAAGGATTAGACGGGACAAAGTGAAAGGTAGGCGAATCAGAGATCACAGTTACCTGATGATCATCACTGATATTTTCTTTCATTTCAAAAGCCATTGGCACTCCGCCAATTCCAGCACCCAAGACAACTATTCTAGCCATTATCGTATCCTCGTTTTACGGTAAAAATTTTATATTAATTATTTTTATTGTTCTATTCTATTATAAACACTCAGTGATTAAGGCATTATAAAACACTAACCTTAAATATCACTTGATTTATATATTAGCATTTACTAAAATAGCTAACAACTAATTTATTCTGCAATCCTTCTTTGCATATTCCTCTTATCATTAACTGGTTTTTTGGAGCCCTTATGACTCACCAAAATTATGACACTAGATCAGTCAATCCTATTGTCTTGTTTTCAATCAATCACCCTAAACTTATTACCTGGTTAATGATGATTTTTACCGTCGTGATTATTTCTTTGGCGGCATTACCCAATTTTTTTCCCAAGGAGCTGCCTTTTCTGCATAGCATAAAAGTCGATACCGACCCTGAAAACATGCTTGCCGATGATGAGCATGCGCGGGTTTACAATCAGGCAATGAAAAAAGAATTCTCACTCAGTGATATCGTCGTGGTGGGTATTACTAATGAACATAATGCTCAGGGGGTATTTAATACCAAGACCCTGACTAATATAGATAAGTTAACCAAGTTTGCACTTAGCCTAACCTGGCCTGATGCAGATCAACCGGAGAAAACAGCCGGCGTGATCGGCATAGACCTGTTATCGCCTTCGACTGTTGATAATATAGAACAGGGCGGTCCGGGTACGGTTAATTTCAGCTGGTTGATGCCCTCCCCTCCTGCCTCAGACGCAGAAGCTTTACTGATCCGTGATCGCGCCAAGAAGATTCCGTTTCTGGATGGTACGCTTATTAGTGATGATGGGCAGGCACTTGCCTTATATATCCCGCTAACGGATAAACATTTAAGTTATCAGCTGCGCGAAGAATTACTAACGAAAATTGCTGAATTTGGTGATATAGAAGAAAGCTACTACATTACTGGCCTACCGGTTGCCGAAGATACCTTTGGTGTAGAAATGTTTAAACAAATGGCTATTTCTGCGCCATTAGCCATGCTAGTTATCTTTCTATTACTATGGTGGTTTTTTAAACGTCTTATTTTCGTAACATCACCAATGATCGTTGCCATGGTTTGCGCCCTATCAACCATGGGGTTGCTCATTATTACCGGAAATACCATCCATATTATGAGCTCGATGATTCCTATTTTCATTATGCCTATAGCCATTCTGGATGCGGTGCATATTCTGTCTGATTTTTTCGATCGTTATAATTCGATTCGCGATAAGCGGCAAACCATTATTCATGTTATGAGTGAGCTGTTTACACCAATGTTAATTACCTCATTAACCACGATTGCAGGTTTTGCTTCTCTGGCATTAACCCCTATCCCCCCCGTACAGGTGTTTGGGATTTTTATTGCTATTGGGGTATTTTTAGCCTGGATCTGGTCAATTACGTTTATTCCGGCATTTATTGTCTCGATCCCTGATGAAAAACTGGCTAGTTTTATTACTTCGATAGATAGCAAAGATAAAAACAATAAAACGCTGATGGCACGGTTGTTAATTAAAGTGGGGCAGTTCACCTATCACCATGCACTGCTAATCGTCCTGATTACTGTTTCTCTGTCAGGCGTTGCGGCTTATGGCATTAGCCAGATTAATGTTAATGACAATCCGATCAAATGGTTTGCAGAATCACACCCTATTCGTGTTGCGGATCGCGTATTGAATGAGCATTTCGGTGGTACATACATGGCTTATCTTGCACTGGAAGTTGACCAAAATGCTGCTGTAGATACAGACTTTAAACCTGCTTTATTAGCAAGGTTAGCAATCGCTGCAAAGCAAGCAAAGGCAGATGATTATGCAAACAGCGAAGTGATTTTTAGCCAATTACAGCACACAATACAAAATCATCAGGGTGATAAGGCAAGCCTTGGCAACGCATTAAACGCTATTATTAATACCGGTTTTGATAATGCGGCAGACGATGAATTTGATACCTGGGATCAAGCCCAGTTGTTTATTGATAGCGAGGGACAACGTAGTCAAATATTTAAACAACCCAAGACTCTCACTTACTTAGAAGGCTTACAGAACTATATTAATAGCCTAGGGGTTGTGGGTAAATCTAACAGTCTGTCTGATGTAGTTAAAACCGTGCATAGAGAATTATTACTCGGCAAAGCGGAAGAATTTAGAATCCCTGATTCATCTAATGCCGTTGCACAAACTTTAATTACCTATCAGAATAGCCACAGGCCACATGATTTATGGCACTTTGTTACCCCAGACTATCGTAAGACTAGCCTCTGGGTGCAACTAAAAAGTGGTGATAATGAAGATATGGACTATGTAGAAAAGGAAGTCGCTAAATATATTGCCAGCCACCCTATGCCGCATAATTTACAGGCCAACTGGTTTGGTTTAACGCATATCAATGTGGTTTGGCAGGAGAAAATGGTTACCGGTATGTTTGAATCCTTTACCGGTAGCTTCCTGGTCGTGCTGCTTATGATGATACTGTTATTTAGGTCATTTTCCTGGGGCTTATTGTCGATGATTCCGTTAACCGTTACGGTAGGTCTTATTTACGGCATTATCGGACTTATCGGTAAAGATTATGATATGCCGGTTGCGGTACTCAGTTCACTTAGTATCGGTTTAGCGGTAGACTATGCCATTCATTTCTTAAGCCGAGCCCGTGAATATGCTGAACGCTATGGCTCCTGGGAAGCAGCAGTTGAGCCACTATTTAGTGAACCAGCAATGGCAATCTCACGTAACGCGATTGTCGTTGGCGTAGGTTTTCTGCCCTTATTAGCAGCGCCATTAGTCCCTTACCAGACTGTTGGGGTGTTTATTGCGGCGATCCTGTTTTTAGCAGGTGTCAGCTCACTGATTATTCTTCCCGCATTAATCACATTGATGCCTAAGCTATTCTTTAAAAAAATAATACGCCCGATGCAGTAACCAAATAACTTAATAACTTTGTAGGAGAGGGGTTAACCGCGACGCTATTGCGATCAATCGCGACTGCTGCTGCCCCTCCTCCTATACTATAATCAGGAGATTATAATGACTTTACAACAACTCTTTTTAGGCTTAAGCACCCTTCTAGCTAGTAACATCATTTTCTCAGCAACCCCGAGTGTAGATGAAATCGTCAACCGCACTAATTATACTTCCTATTATCAGGGACAAGATGGTAAAGCCAAGGTAAAAATGACCATTACCGATGCGCAAAACCGTACCCGCAAGCGTGAGTTCGTTATCTTGCGTCGTGACGTTCCAACCACCGATGCGATTGAAAATAACGCCTATGAAGGCGATCAGAAGATGTATGTTTACTTCTCGCGCCCTGCGGATGTCAACAAAATGGTCTTTATGGTGTTAAAGAAAACCAAAGCTGATGATGACCGCTGGCTTTATTTACCTGCGCTGGATTTAGTCAAACGTATCGCAGCTTCTGATAAGCGTACCAGTTTTGTCGGTTCTGATTTTCTTTACGAAGATGTTTCAGGTCGTAACCTTGCTGCAGATACGCATGCATTGATCGGTACCGATGATAATTATTATATTATTGAAAACACCCCGGTTAACCCGGATGAGGTCGAGTTTTCTAAGTATATTATGTATATCCATAAAACCACTTTCTTGCCTGTTTCAACAGAATACTATGACAAGCAAGGTAAAAAATATAAAACCTATACGGCACTAGCGGTTGACACTATCGAAGGCCACCCCACTATTACCAAATCAGAAGCTAAAAACCTGAACACCGGAGGTAGCACGCTAATGGAATATAGTTCGGTACAATATGATGTCGGTATTCCAGATGATATTTTTAGCGAGCGTAATTTAAGAAAGCCACCTAGAAAATTATTACGTTAGTATTACCTCTAGCTCTCATGTTCTGTACTCCTGCCATTAAATTAGGAAGCTTATATAGGATGTGCTGACGATAGGAAGTGTATCAATCACCAAAAGATGCGCTTCGTGCCTCAGCACATCCTATCCTTGTAGCCTTAACTTCATGGTAGCGACTTTCTGCGCGAGAACTCACTTGTAGAGCGTGGGACAAGAGTCATTCAATAACAAATTATCATGCGTTTATCATCTATAGCATTTGCCATCACACTTATTTCAACATCTGAAATAAGCCTAGCAGCGCCCCCTCCCTTACCCACAGGACTAGAGCCGATAATATCTAGTGCGCCAGCACTACCAGCCGGACTTCCATCCAGTTCTGCACCTGCGTTACCCAGTGGACTGAACAAGCCAAAATCCAATGCTCCCACCCTTCCCTCTGGTTTAGATAGCGCCCCTCCACTACCTGGCGGTCTTGAATCAGGCTCATCTCCCAGCTTACCATCAGGACTGGGTAGCGCGCCTGCATTACCTGGAGGGATAAACCAAGTAGAAGCTCAAGAAGCAGACCAGGAAGAATCATTTAGCTTATTTAACCAGGATGAGCCATTTATTAATGTCGAAGGGTTCTGGGATATACGTGGTGGCGTGCGCACGCAAAATGATCCCTACGAAGATCAATTTTCTTTAGGTGAAACACGTTTACAAATCGGCTTGCAAAAAGATATAGGCCCCGTTGCCATAAACATCGTTTCTGATTTTCTGTATGATCCTATCGCTCTTAACCAGCATGTAGATCTGCAAACTGGAAATGGCTGGGTAGATTTAAGAGAAGCCAATATCGCATTTAGTCCTTTGGACTTTATGGATATAAAATTTGGTCGCCAGATACTGACCTGGGGAACGGGCGATCTTATCTTTATTAACGATTTATTCCCCAAAGACTGGCAGGCGTTTTTTATCGGCCGGGACCTTGAGTATTTAAAAGCACCCTCAGATGCATTAAAGAGCTCATTTTTTTCCGACTACGGTAATCTGGATTTTATTTACACCCCCTGGTTTAACGCGGATCGTAGTATTACCGGAGAACGAGTCTCATACTGGAACCCAATGCTGAATTCTTTAGCCGGAAGAAATGCGATTATTGAGTCAGAAAGGCCTGACGAGGGAGAGTATGCCTTACGCCTATATAAAACCATAGCCGGCAATGAACTTGCGCTCTACGGCTATTATGGCTTCTGGAAAAGTCCTCTGGGCTTTGACGTCAATACCGGCTTAGCAAATTACCCCAAAATGCGCTCGCTGGGTGCGAGTATACGCAGACCCGTGTGGAAAGGCATAGCCAATTTCGAAGCGGGTTATTATGATTCCTATGAGCAAGGCAGTGGTTCCAACCCGTTTATTCCCAACAGTGAGGCACGTTTTTTACTAGGCTATGAACAGGAAATAGTAAAAAACTTCTCTATCGCCGTGCAATATTATGTCGAATGGATGCAGGATTATAACGGCTATGTCAGTGGTCAGGAAAAAATTGGCCAGATGGTTACCCGCGACGAAGTCAGGCATGTACTAACCAATCGTTTAACCTTATTGACCCATCAGCAAAATGTTACCTGGTCATTATTTACCTTTTTTTCCCCTTCCGATGTAGATGCTTATTTCAGACCCAGTGTCGCCTATAAGGCGACTGACGAGTGGTTATTAGAATTAGGCGGTAACTTCTTTGTTGGCAGAGAAGAATATACATTCTTCGGCCAATTTGTGAATAATAATAATGTGTATGCCGCAATACGTTATAGTTTTTAAACCAGACCTTTATATAGGGAACATTAGGCACTTGGAAACACACATCCATCCTTGCTGGTCTTTTTGTCCATCATCAGCACTGTAGCAATAGTTACGTAGCCAGCTATGCGCCTCTTACTACAGCACTGATGACAAACAAAAATCCTGCCCCAATATTGGACGGTTATTTATTTCCAGATGCCTTATCTCTCTAATAAAAGCTAGGATTAAAAGGTTTATCGCCCTACTTCCAGATCCCCACGATATTAGTAAAGTCATCGGTCCAGGGTTTCATATCAAAATATAAACCGGGTTTTTGCCAGCGACCCAGGCCGTTTTGATATAGCGGCGCTAATGCCTTTTCATTTTTTGCCAGCACAAACCAGTCAGTTGCAACCACTAACGGGATTTCCTGTTTGGGTTTAAATTCCTGTATTAAGGCCGCATAATGCAACTGTTTGGCATGGTCAGATAGCACCTTTTTCAGCTCTAAGTGTCGGTTGGTAATGTGAAATGCCAACACACCGTTCGCTGATAATTTACTGAAATATAATTGTAAGGCTTCCTGGGTTAATAAATGTGTGGGCACCGAATCCGAACTGAAAGCATCTATCACCAACAAATCAAATTTTCCTGCCGGCTCTGCCTGTAACGATAATCGCGCATCGCCTACGATCATGGCGGCTTTGGGTGTACATCGCTGTAAATAACTAAAATACTTAGGGTTCTCGGCTATCTCGATGACCACCGGGTCAATTTCGTAAAATGTCCATGCCTGTTGTGGCTTGGCATAACAGGCTAACGCCCCTGCCCCAAGCCCGACAACACCAATATTCCAGTCTTGATCAACAGCATCATAAGTTTTAAACAACTGCCCCATTGGTCCTGGACGGCTGTAATAAGTTAATGGCTCTTTTACATGGCTTGCCAGTCGTTGTGCACCGTGTTTAGTCGTACCATGAAATAATTCTTTATATTTCTCAGGCTTGCCTTGCTCATTTAATAAAACGCTATCCCGTACGGACAATACGCCAAAAAAGGTCCGTTCTTTATAGATCGTATTGGACATATAAACACGCAAGCCAACAATAAAGAAAATAATGACCCCGGTTAATAAAGCCAGGCTGATTGCCTGCTTACGAAATGCATAGGTCAATCCGGCAAATAAAATCAGCGCAGTACCGATATTATCCATATAGGCACCGAGATCCGATACAGCAAAGTAAATAATCCAGCCAAAGACCAATATCAATATGGGAAAAATTGCCTGCATGCCCCAGATTTTCCATTTCTCGCTGTCTTGCGCCTGTACGACAGGGCGTAATAATAACGCGGCAACAATCATCAACGGGTATTCATAAATACCATTAAATATGAACGGGGCAACAAAGGTATTAAACATACCGCCTAACATGCCAGCAAAAGACATCAGTAGATAAAACAGGGTTAAATAGGCCGTATGGGGTCTGCCTTTTGCCAGCTCACCATGACAAACCATCACCGCCAGAAAGAAGGCTGTTAAATGCAGGGTAAGATCTAACCAGTAAGGTAATATCGCCGGATTGATAAATGAATAGGCGATAAACGGCAATAGCACGATAGGCTGTAAAAACACCGAAACACTTTGAATCGGCTTTGCCCAGCGGGAAAAAACCAGCACAAAGGATAATAAATACAGCGTGAGCGGGATAATCCACAATAAAGGCACGGCGGCAATATCGGTACTGACAAAATTGGTCAGCCCTAATAATAAACTCGAAGGTACAAATGCCAGCGCCAGCCAATGTAATTTAGTTAATGCCGAGGGCGCTTCTGGCTCTATTTCTAACTGCTCAGAGACTTCTTGCTGCTGATAATTACGTACAAAATACCAGGCACAAGCAGCGATAAACAGGATTAGCGCAATATAGCCAGCGCTCCAGATCAATTTCTGCGCACTTAAGCCTATATTCGGCTCAATAATAAACGGGTAACTTAACAGCGCTAATAGACTACCGATATTACTCGCCGCATACAGATAATATGGGTCATGGCTGGTATGGTGACCGACATGTGAAAACCATTTCTGAATTAAGGGCGAAGTGGTAGACAATACAAAAAACGGTAAGCCGATGGCAATAAACAAAGTCCAGACCAGCCACAGTGTAGGATTACTTTCCGTAGGCGGTGTCATCAATTCGGGCAAGGCGACCGGCAACGCAATTAGGCTGATAATAATTAATGCGCCATGGACCTGAATCTGACGCAGATGCGAAAATCGGGTTGATAGATAATGTGCATACAAATAGCCAAAGAACAGTAACATCTGATAAAACACCATGCAGGTGTTCCAGACCGCAGGCGAGCCACCGAGCAATGGCAACATAAGCTTGCCAAATAGAGGCTGCAAAATAAACATCAGCGTTGCACTGACAAACAGTGTGCCGGCAAATAGTATTATCAGGGAAAGGCTACGATCTGAATTAGAGGGTGTGTTGGACATAATAATTTTTGACGTTGACATACTGTGTATCAGTGAAGACGGCGGGCTAAAGCCTCACCCTACACTACTCGTTTGCTCTGAGTAACACCTGGAAACACACATTACCCATCCTTGCGGGTCTTTTTGTTTGTCATCAGCACTGTAGCAATAGTTCCGTAGCCAGCTATGCACCTCTTACTACAGTGCTGATGACAAACAAAAATCATGCCCAAATATTGGATGGTTATTTATTTCCAGGTGTCTTAACTCATCTTTCGATATTACTATTCAAATCCTATATAAACCAATGGCTTAAAAATTTTATTGACACTACATATTTTTATATTTTTCATAGCACACGAATAAAATCACATAAGCATATGATATAATTATATATTAGACAGAGGAAAAATTTAAAAATATTTAGTACCATAAAACCATAGGTAATTAATATTAAACTGATTTAGTCAAACAAATCGAAAGATGGGTTAAAAAAAGTGTACACAAAATCTTACATGGGTAAGATTTTTTTGCAAAGAAAAAAATGTAACCCAGCAATTTATGATATCGGCAACATGCGGGCAAGTATCAGCCTACTCTTCACAACCCCCAACTTCGTGACCTGCAACTGGCAAGTAACTTAAAGACCATTCGTGTCATCCAGTTAGATGCGCACGACCATCAGCAGGTTGATAATTTCAATATGTCGCAAACAGGCAGCTTTATTAAATATAATGGCATGGCAATGAATAATAAATTGATTGGTTTATTCCCCCTGGCTGCCTTGCTATTTTCTGCGCTAGCCTATTGCTATCCCACATTATTTATTGCCGCCAAAGGCGCGATTATTCCCTTGTTAGCGCTAGTCATGTTTTTTATGGGTATGACATTAAACTGGCAGCACTTTAGCGCAGCGCTTAAACAACCCCTGGTTATACTGTTAACCTTAGGTATACAGTTTGTCTTTATGCCCTTGTTTGCCTATCTGCTAGCACAGGGTTTGCAATTATCCCAGGCGCAAACTATCGGCATGGTGCTAGTCGGCTGTAGTGCAGGAGGTACCGCCTCAAATGTGATCTGTTATCTAGCCAAAGGTAATGTTGCTCTGTCGATATTAATGACCATGGCATCCACTTTATGCGCCGTTATTGCCATGCCTCTGTTGAGCTATCTTTATCTGAATCATAGTATTGAAGTTCCAGTGCTGAGCATGATGCGCAGTATCTTGTTGATCGTGTTACTACCGGTGTTGGCAGGCACGGCAATCAATTCATTTTCTGCGCATTTGACCAGCAGGCTGGAAGGTATTTTTCCGGTTTTTTCCAGTATGGCAATAGTACTAATTATCGCGATTATCGTCGCACTTAACCAGCAAAATATTTCCAGCCTTGCCTTTCCTGTGCTTATTGCCGTTGCCTTACATAACTTGCTGGGTATGAGTATTGGCTACGCTATCCCTAGATTATTAAAATATGACTCGGCTACCTGCCGAACCGTTAGTATAGAAGTCGGAATGCAAAATTCGGGTCTAAGCGTTGCTTTGGCGATGCAATATTTTTCTGCGGCGGCGGCATTGCCAGGTGCGATATTTAGTATCTGGCATAATATTTCGGGATCAACGCTAGCCATCTATTGGCGACGTGAAAAATAATATTCTTGCTTAGCAACGAGCACGAGACCCTTTTACATCACTATATAGGACGCAGGTCTTTAGCCTTCATATTAAAAGGTGGGCTAAAGATCCGCTCGCCAAAAGTTGCTCAAGTTATTTCATGCATATTCCTTACCCGGATTTTGCATGCTATGCGGAGATAATTCCGGGGTTTCGAGTCGCTCTCATTGTAATCAATCCGCCCTCTGGTCCCGCTAAAAATTAGTTTCCCTATTAAAATCCAGAATCAATCGCTGCCAGCCATGGAGAGCGAACGCGAGGGCTAGTAGTCCCCAGAAGGCGTAGGGGCGTTATTTTGTCGGAATCGTAGCGCTAGCGTAGGTGGAGACAAAATAAAAGGCATTCCGAAACGCCGTCCAGTCATTTGAGGGAGTGTTACGAAGCCAGCGCCGAGTTTACGA
>DUBW01000052.1:0-6953 GCA_012960135.1 Methyloprofundus sp. | reverse complement strand
TCGCGTTAAGTTTTTGCCGCTTGCTTGGGCTGGGATGCCCAAAACAAGCTTTCGCAAAAATAGCGACTCCCCGTTTTACTTGTTGTTCTATTACTAACAAATCTTCTGGGCAGTGCTTTTCAAGGTAGTTGTCGCCTAAATTATTAACTCATCCTTTTGGTGAGTTCATAAACTGATCACAAAAAATATAGATAATACTTATATTATAATTAGTTGAAGTGTTTTTATGCTTTTCGAGTTTCACAACCAGGGATATTTTAAACAGAATTGAAGAGCTAGACATTATTTAAAAAAATGAATCGCTAAAACTTAAGAGGAATACGAAATGACATTACCCATGAATATTCATTCAATACAGAAGAACTGGTAGCAAGCATCACTAATGTTTACAATACCTGTAATGATTTAATAAATATTTTTGATGCTGTCTATATAATTTGTAAAGAAAAGTTTACCTTTTTAAAGTCAACTAAGAAATATTCATAAAATATGCGACTTTGGGGCGCGGATCTTTAGTCCACTTTGTAAAAAACGGGCTGAAGCACCGCTCTAGAGGCATTAGTTGCCTATATCCTTTATATCAAATGGTTTTATATTAAAAAATAATTAATATTCAAGGTAATGTCAATGGAAAATAAAATATGTATTATCGGCTTAGGCTATGTCGGTTTACCTCTTGCTGTAGAGTTTGGGCAAAAATACGCTACTATTGGCTTTGATATTTCTCGGCAACGTATTGACGAGCTAGCAAATGGACATGATAAAACCCGGGAAATTACTGATGACTACTTAGTAGGTGTCTTAAAAAATCACCCACTAACCTTTACTACGGCTATTGAAGAAACCAAAGATTGTAATATATATATAGTCACAGTTCCCACGCCGATAGATAAATATAAACGTCCGGACTTAACACCGCTGATAAAGGCTAGTGAATCCATCAGCCAGGTGCTTAAATCTGGTGATATCGTTATTTATGAATCGACTGTTTATCCCGGTGCTACCGAAGACGATTGTGTACCGGTACTGGAAGCCGGCAGTAGCCTTATTTTTAACAAGGATTTCTTCTGTGGCTACTCGCCAGAACGCATTAATCCAGGCGACAAAGAACATACCATTACTAAAATTCTCAAAGTTACTTCCGGCTCAACCCCTGAAATAGCAAAAAAAGTCGATGACCTTTATAAAAGTATCATTACCGCAGGTACTCACCTAGCCCCTAGCATTAAGGTCGCTGAAGCCGCGAAAGTGATAGAAAACTCACAACGTGATATCAATATCGCCTTCGTAAATGAGTTAGCTGTTATATTTAATAAGCTCGGTATTGATACCCAGGCTGTTCTTGAAGCGGCAAGTACCAAATGGAATTTTTTACCCTTTAAGCCTGGCTTAGTCGGTGGACACTGCATTGGAGTCGATCCTTACTACCTAACCTATAAAGCACAGGCAATCGGTTACAACCCAACAATAATCCTTGCTGGTCGTCGCCTAAATGATGGTATGGGCTGTTATGTCGCCAATCAAGTTATTAAATTAATGATCAAGAAAAGTCTACCCATTGCCAAAGCCAAGGTATTGGTTCTTGGGATTACTTTCAAAGAAAATTGTCCGGATATTCGTAATTCTAGAGTAGTGGATGTTATCCAGGAGCTAAAAGAATTTGATTGTCAGGTTTCTGTTTATGATCCCTGGGCTGATGCGCACGAAGTAAAAAAGGAATATCAGATCGACTTAGTCCAACAGTTAGACTTCAATGATTATCAAAGTATTATTCTAGCGGTTGCTCATAATGAATTTAGAGCCATGCCCCTAAAAACCAGTGCATATCAAGTGGTGTTTGATATCAAATCTATCCTGGATAGCGCCACTATTGATGGACGCTTATAAAATGAATGCTTTTTCCCAGTTATTAGAGCAATTTAAAATAGATCAAAAAACCTGGTTAGTCACAGGTAATGCGGGGTTTATAGGTTCAAATCTAACCGAATTCTTACTTGCGCATAATCAAAAAGTAGTGGGTCTGGATAATTTCTCTACAGGTTATCAGCACAATATAGACGATGTATTAGCCTCGGTTGGTGCACAAGCAGCAAAAAACTTCACTTTTCACGAAGGGGATATTGCCGATTTAGCAAGCTGCAAAACTTTATGCCAAGGTGTTGATATTGTCCTGCATCAGGCGGCGTTGGGCTCTGTCCCCCGTTCCATTGAGGACCCTATTGCCTCCAATCGTTCTAATGTGACGGGTTTTTTGAATATGCTAACGGCCACTAAAGATGCCGGGATCAAACGCTTTATTTATGCCAGTTCCAGCTCTGTCTATGGTGATTCTCAGGAGTTGCCAAAAGTAGAACAGCGTACCGGCAAGCTCTTGTCGCCCTATGCCGCTATGAAAATGACCAATGAGCTGTATGCCGGCGTATTTAAGCGCACGTATGCCATGGAAACAATTGGTCTCAGATATTTTAATGTCTTTGGCCGCCGCCAGGATCCCAACGGCGCATATGCCGCAGTAATTCCTAAGTGGGTTGGATCCTTACTTAAAAACGAAGCTGTGTTTATTAATGGTGATGGAGAAACTAGCCGCGACTTTACCTATATCGACAACGTGATTCAAATGAACTTGCTAGCAGGCACAACAAAAAATGGTCAAGCCTTCGGCGAAGCCTTTAATGTCGCGGCCGGAGGGAGAAACACCTTGAATGAATTGTATGCTTTAATTAATAAGGAACTTAAAACACATAGACCAGGATTTCAGCAACAACCAGCGATTTATCGCGATTGTAGAGCAGGCGATATACGCCATTCCAATGCCGATATCTCAAAGGCACAAAAGCATGTAAAATATTCACCTACACACGATATTTATCAGGGCATGGCTGAAGCAATAGAGTGGTACATCGAAAGATATGCTAATTAATACCTTAGGAATGAACACATAATAAATTCGATTATAAATAACGATGTAGCTCGTATGCAGCTATGTCGGATTCGTGGAATCGAACTTTCCCGCATTACGCAAACTTCATACGGGTTACTGTAAAATGGCAAAGATATTTCAGGCATATCCCTTAATATATGTAGAAATCAATGGCTTTTAAGAATATTATGGCACTACGCTTTGTTTAAAAAAGAACCGATTTTAATAATTAGGGTTTTTTATTCCATATAAAATTGGCACTTTAGGGGATATTGAGTGGAAAACAACTGAACATAGACTAGAGGGATACATTCACCACTAATCCAAGAGCCCTTATCCTATTAGCAAAATCATTTATCTGCTCTGTTGTTACCCTTGAAATTTTGCTGGATTCGGGCTGTAATGAAGGCCTGGCCAGACTATATAACATTACGCCTTGCAGAGTAGTTTGTTGGATTACTTTTTTCAACATCGCCAAATATGCTTCCTGCTCAGCACTAGACACTAAACCTACGTTATTCTTACCGGCATAGTTCAGCATACACGTCTGTAACCACGTTGCACAGATGCTTTCAGAGCTTAGTAAATTTTCAGTTTGCCTGTTTAAATTCAATGCAGAATGATTAATTGCCTGGCGCGCCTCCTCTGTTGCACTATCTAGTTTAAACCAGACCTGACCTTTATTTTCATGCAACAATTTCAGCCCTTGTTGCACATCGGTCTTGTGAATCAAGCTGCCATTAGTAATTAACACATATTGAAATGCATCTGCAATATTAGCCTGCCCCACTACTTGCACTATTAAAGCAATGGTCTTTGCAAACTCCTTGACGCTGGTTGGCTCACCATTTCCTGAGATGGCTATATCTTTGATGACGCGCATTTCTGGCTCTAACTCGAAGCGCTCATAAAAAGAGCCGTGTAATACATCCTGTAAAAATTCAGCTAACTCTGCCGCTAATAAATCAAGATCTACATCGGGTGCTGATCCTAGCTTTAAATCGGGAACCTGACAATAAACACAGCGCCAGTTACAGGCATTATTGGT
The DNA here is from genome assembly GCA_012960135.1 of Methyloprofundus sp. Taxonomy (GTDB): domain Bacteria; phylum Pseudomonadota; class Gammaproteobacteria; order Methylococcales; family Methylomonadaceae; genus Methyloprofundus. Next base: position 2,985 of record DUBW01000052.1, on the reverse strand, counting down.
ATTAAAATTTATACCAATCGACAGACCACCCGAGCGTCTGGAGATAACTGGATAAATATATTGGTAGCCTGCGACATCACGATCGTGATTATTTATACTAAGTCTGGACATTAAAGTTAAATATTAAATCCTAAAGAATGTTATTCTACGCGGTTAATAATCTTTTCATTTAAGTTTTTTGGAGAATAATATGAGTGATAGAATCGTAATGCGTACTGGTGAAGCATTAGTTGCAGGCGGACCGGCTGGAACAGCAGCAGAACCTGAAATTGTTATTGGTGAATTAGACGGCCCTGTCGGGACTGCATTAGCAACTTTAACCGGCGACCAGGCTAAAGGCCACTCTAAAGTGTTCGCTATTTTAAATACTGATATTCAAGTACGCCCTGTAACTCTGATGGTTAGTAAAGTAACGGTGAATAACAGTCGTTATACAAATATCCTGATGGGTACGGTACAGGCAGCGATCGCAAATGGTGTTTTGGATGCCGTTCGTGCGGGCGATATTCCTAAAGAAAAAGCCAATGAACTAGGTATTATCTGTTCTGTCTGGTTAAACCCAAGCGTTGCCACAGATGACAACCTGGATCACCAGATTCTGTTTGATATTCACCGTAAGGCAACGGCTTTAGCCATTAAAAAAGCGATGAACAATGAGCCTGGCATAGACTGGTTATTAGAAAACCAGGATAAAATCACCCATAAATATTTCCAGATGGGATTAGATGGCAAGATTTAAACTGTCCTAGCTATAATAAAAAAAGCCCCCGTTCAAGTAATTGAGCGGGGGCTTTTTTGTCTTTCTGCTCCCCTTCTACTAACATGTAAACAGGTTCTAAGTCATCGTGCAATATAATCCCAGAGATAATCATCCTTACCCTGTACATCTGTAAAAACTTCTCCAGACTTTAAATCTTCTATACAGCTGCTAAAATCACTATACAAATGCTGCTCAGAAATCCAGTTAGGCACAATTCCAATACGCTTTAGCATATCCTTAGGCTGTTCCTGAATTTCAGTCATCAACACCAGGATGTTTTTTCCCCTTAAAGCCATCAAGGCATCTTCTATTGCATACATACCCGACTGATCAATATAGGGAACTTTTTTCATGCGCATGATAACCACCTCTACTTCGGGTAAGGCCTGGGTCATCTGCTGAAACCTGGAAGTAAAACCAAAGAAAATAGGGCCATCAAAATGCTTAATATAAACCTTGTGTAGCAGATCATCACTTAAGGCGGTTTCATCTATCCAGGCGACTTCATGTGCAAAGTCATCAACTGAACCGACTGATGACTTAACTTCCGATATATCGCTCATTTTCTTCATAAATAATACCGAGGCAAATACCATACCTACAGCGACAGCCTGTAATAAATCAACAAATACCGTCATAATCAGCACTACCAACATCACTATTGCATCTGATTTAGGCACATGCAGTATATGTTTTAGGCCTTTGTAGTCTATAATTCCAATACCTACGGTAATTAAGATACCTGCCAAAACGGGCAATGGAATCAAACTGGCATAAGCCCCTGCTCCAATAAGTACCAATAACAAAGCTACACCATGGATCACACCCGATAACCGGGTCTTACCACCCGAATTAATATTAACTACTGTACGCATTGTCGCACCCGCGCCAGGAATCCCGCCGAGAACTGCTGCGACCATATTGCCTATGCCTTGACCTACCAGTTCCTTATTACTATTATGCTGGGTTTTGGTCATATTATCGGCCACAATCGAAGTCAGCAGTGAGTCAATAGTGCCTAATGCAGCCAGGGTAAGTGCAGGGATAATAATCAGCATCGGGGCGCTAAAATCTATATGATCCAGTGCATCGAAATGCAAGGCAGGTAAGCCCTCGGGTATATTACCGATAATTTCCACATCCAACCCCATAAAGGTAGAAATTGCGGTCAAAGCAAGTAAGGCAACCAGGGCACTTGGAATTAGCTTGGTGACTAGGGGAAAAAGATAAATCGTAAGAATGGTTGCCATTGCCAGCCCAACTGACTCCCAATTTACCAGAGGTAAAACATTGGGTAACTCGGCAAAAATATCCGGTATTTTTCTCGGCGACGCATGCCCCAGAAAAGGAAAAATCTGTAAAACTATGATGATTACCCCTATCCCACTCATAAACCCTGAGACTACCGGATAGGGCATATAACGAATATATTGACCTACTTTTACGACGCCCAAAATAATCTGCAGAAAACCCGCCAATAAGAAAATGGCGATGATGGTTCCCAGCGCTGCATCCAGACTACCATGCAATTCAATTTCAGTTGCAATCACTACAGCTGAAACCACGGTCATTGGTCCTGTGGGACCACTGATCTGGGTGTTGGTACCACCGAACCAGGCTGCAAAAATCCCTAACGCAATGGCACCATAAATACCTGCGATAGCCCCCATGCCTGATTGCACACCAAAGGCTAAAGCGAGTGGCAAGGCAACGACACCGGCAGTCAATCCCCCAAAGAAATCCCCGCGTAAATGAGTGGTATCTATTCGTTTTTTTTCGTTCATCAAAATACTCGTCAAATTCAATAATAGCCCGGAATAACTTACTTATTCCGCCCTAAGGTTTAATTCAATGCTTTGGCAGCATAGCAATAGGCCAGAAAACGCTAGCGCTATGCCAACTTAGGAATGTGCATGAAATAACTTGAGTAACTTAGAAGCGGGGTCTTTAGCCCCACATATTAGAATGCGGGGCTAAAGACCCCGCTTCCAAATTTAGTTGTTTACTTTATTTCGTACTCGTTCCTACCTATGCCTAGGTTACGGTTTGAGTTTCCTTGCCCACAACACTCTACCATAGCATCTGTAATGGTCAAGTATTCCTGTAGGCTTTTAAAGCCACATTGAGTAAACTTTGTCTTTTTTGCACGGGCGTAATATACCCGATAACTGAATTGAGTCTTTTGTTGTTGTAATACCTGATGTAATACCTGATGTAAAACTCAA